>CAYMXK010000490.1:1234-3433 GCA_964393915.1 uncultured Prolixibacteraceae bacterium | reverse complement strand
GTGTTATTCCGTAAAGCCTTTTAAAGCACTGTGTGAAGTAGGAGTGCGAATTGAAGAGAGTTGCTAATTATTGATATCGATGAGACAAGCAGCCAGATGTGGGAAATGATTATTGAATAGCCTTTTGTTTTGAATTTACAAATGAATGAAAATGAATGAGTTAAAAAGTCGGAAATCCGCTGTATTTATCGGATATCCACAAAATCGCACATTTAATCCCGGCCAACATCGGGTAACAATTCTGTTTTTCATTATCTGCCTCCTCTGCAGTATGGTCTGTTTCCCTATCCATACAACGGCTCAGAAAGTGGCTAACCCGGAAACCCATACTAAAAAAGGAAAACTGATTTTAAAATATGATTTTAAAACTCCGGCAGAATACACCAAGGAATACCAGGCTGTTAATGATAGCTGGAAAGTAAGAGTCGGACATGCCAACTGGAAACAAACAAAAAAAGGAGTGGAAAGTAATTGGGAGTCTGGACATATGCCCGTATTGGTATTAAACGGTGAATTTTGCGATGCCATCATTGAAGTGGACTTCCGTTATAAGGATGAAGAGAATAAATGGTCTGCATGTCGGATATCGGCCACCAATCCTGAGCTGGCTCCGCGTTCCTATGCCGTTTCAGTGTGGGCCAATGTCGATTCCCGGTCACGTAAACCTGGGATGGTACTGGAAAATGACGAGTGGAAACCGGGTGAAATCACTACGGTGGATACCTTAATGGCCACATTTACTTCCAATAAGTGGCATACACTTCGTTTGGAACTGGTTGGTAATGAAGCACGGGCTACTTGCAATGGCTTTACGGTTTTCGGTACACACGAAAAGTTTGGCATTCCAAAGAATTCTATATATCTCGGTTCAGGAACCAGTAAGCATGAGTTTCGAAGACTTCGGGTATATGAGGCGATTCCTGATCCAAAACGATAATTAATGCATTATAATGCAGGCAACAAATTTCAATTTGCCTGTTAAAATGCAATTTCATATATTTGTGGATATTATGGTATTTATTTCTTTTATTAAATTGCATGATGGTATTACATGTAATTTCTAAAGTTGATTTTTAGATATAGCATATTCATCATTTAACAACTACAACTTATGAGAACTGCACTTAAAATCCTAGCCGGCATATTTTTACTCATAATTGCCGCGGTGTTGTACATTATGTCAGCCTGGAATAAAAATTTTGAAGCCCCCTACCCTGAAATCAAATCGAGCAATGACCCTGATGTAATTGCGCACGGAAAGTACCTGGTATTCGGACCTTCCCACTGTGCTACATGCCATGTACCCTCCGATATGGTCATGAAAGTGGAAATGGGAATGGAAATGCCGCTCATCGGAGGATGGGAAATGGATATTCCGCCCGGAATCTTCAGGGCGCCCAACCTGACACCGGATGAGGAAACAGGGATTGGCAGGCTGTCAGATGCTGAAATTGCACGATCGCTTCGTTATTCGGTGAACAGTCGCCATAAATTTATGCTACCCATAATGCCCTACCAGGAGATGAGCGATGAAGACATCACGGCCATCATCTCTTACCTTCGTTCACAGGAGCCTGTAAAACACAAAGTTGCCCCAACCGAATACAGGTTTCTGGGTAAGTTGCTGCTCACAATGGGTGTTTTTAAACCTGAATTTCCCGGAAACACGCCCCCTGTTTCAGTTAAGCGGGACACCACCATAGCATACGGGAAGTACCTTGCAGAAACCGTCGCCAACTGCCGTGGCTGCCATACGTCAAGAGATCCGAAGTCAGGATTATACAACGGTCCGGATTACGCCGGAGGTATGGTATTTGAGCCGGATGAAAACTCCAACGGTTATTTCTTTGTCTCGCCCAATCTCACACCCGACAAGGAGACCGGAGTGATGGCCCACTGGAACGAAGAACTGTTTATAGCGAGGTTCCGGAACGGCCGCCATCCTGCAGGCGTGCCGACGCACCATACCCATATGCCCTGGGGGGCATTTACAAGGATGACGGAAACTGACCTCAAGGCGATATACAGATATCTGAATTCTCTCGAACCTGTAAACAATAAAATTAACCAGGTCTTCTACACTCAGTAATTAAATTCCCCTTTGCCCCTTATGGAAATCTTCGTGCATTACGATACAATCACTGCGGGAAACTCATAGCCAATTCATTTTTATCCCATACATTTGTCATCCTTTAAATC
>CAYMXK010000490.1:0-1134 GCA_964393915.1 uncultured Prolixibacteraceae bacterium | reverse complement strand
CGGGAAACTCATAGCCAATTCATTTTTATCCCATACATTTGTCATCCTTTAAATCATGTAATGACAACAAAACTCATCCCGGTCTGGGCGGGAAATTTCAAGGCCGACGGCGGAGCCATTTTCGGGGTAATCCCCAAAGTATTATGGAAAAAAGAGATGGCATGCGACAGCGATAACTTCGTGGAACTGACCATGAGGTGCCTGCTGGTTGACCAGGGTAATCGAAGGATTCTGATAGAAACCGGTACCGGTAACCATTATCCTGAAAAGTTCCGCGAAAACCAGGGATTAACAGAAGGACAACCCTTGCTTGATTCACTGGCCAGGGCCGGTTACTCGCCGGAAGAGGTTACAGATATCATCCTGACCCACTTGCACTGGGACCACATGAACGGAGCCATTCAGAGCGAAGGAAAAAACCTGCGGCTTACGTTTCCCAATGCCACCCATTGGTGCAGCAGCCGTCAATGGGAACATGCCCATGTCTCAAACCTCCGCGAAAAGGTAACCTATTTCACCGATTTCTTCAGGTTTATGGAACAAACAGGAAAACTGAGGCTGGTGGATAACGAGTGTGAACTTTTCCCAGGTGTTGAGGTGCGGTTTTTTGATGGCCACACCCCCGGGCAAATGATCCCATTTATCCGGTACAACGGGAAAACCGTGGTTTACACCGCCGATCTGATACCCACAGCAGCCCATATTCCGGTATTATGGATCGCATCTTACGATCTTTACCCCGTCACTACCATGGAGGAAAAAGAGCGCTTTATGAAAGAGGCTGCCGAAAAGGAATATATCCTCTTTTTTGAACACGATAATTACACTGAATGTGCCACTGTAAAATGGGATGGAAAAAGGTCTTCGGTACATAAAAAGCTTACAATTGATGAAATTTCTTCATAGAAACTTACCATATTTTTTACAAATATGGCTACCATACTTGCCATATTAATTAAAATCGACCTTTTAAAAATGCAAGAACACCATAGAATTTATACCAACAATTATTTCTCATTTCAAATTTAATACGCTTATGTTAAAAGGAATCTCATCTCTCATCAGCCCCGCGTTACTGGAAGTATTGGCCCGTATGGGGCACGGCGACGAAATCGTGCTGGCCGACGCCCATTT
>CAYMXK010000489.1:0-3436 GCA_964393915.1 uncultured Prolixibacteraceae bacterium | reverse complement strand
GTGGCAATTACAAAGGCGATCGCAACCCACTTCACAAAGTCTTTGTTGAGCATTATAAGTACTTCCGAAATGCGGGCGCCGTTCACTTTGCGGATGCCGATTTCTTTGGTTCTCTGCTGAGAGATAAATAGGGAAAAGGCACTGATCCCTATTATGCTGATCAGCATTCCGATCAGGGAGAAGGCAAGCAGTATCCTGCGCAGAATGGTCTCAGCCCTGTATTGACGGGCAATCTCCTCATCGAGGAAGAAATAGTCCATTTGATTTCCGGGATAATGTTTTTCATAGACTTTTCCTGCCTGTTGCAATCCTTCCCTGATATCCCCTTTGGCAAGCCGGACGTGTATATGGCTTCCGCTGGTTTTCGGATCGTGCAGGACGAATGCAAAGTTTCCAAGGGGTACATGGGCTGAGTGATAATTGAAATCTTTGACAACCCCTAAAAGTGCGATATCCGAAAGGTCACCCATAAAATCCTTCGATTTTTTATATTCCTTAAAATCCTCCAAACTTCCATAATTTTTCAGGATCTGAGAATAAAAATGGTTGTTGATAATTACACCATTGCGTATTTTCTGATCCGGCTCAAACCATGATTCAGTCAGTTCAATACCCATTGTCCCGATAAAATCGAAATCACAATGAATGGATTCGATGTTCCCATCCAAACCAAACCCTTCCAACGTACTATTCTGAGTTGGGGATCCAAAATATTGTACAGTTGCACCGGCAGCAACTACATGACTTAACATTTTTAGCTCATTCATGAAAGCGGTCTTGTCTTTTGAGAGGTCTTTCAGCCTGATTACCAGGATATTCTCTTTGTCAAATCCAAGGGGTTTATTCAGGACAAAATGAATCTGTCGATTTACTGCAAGTGTTGCAGCAAGGAGGCTGATCACAATGGCCATCTGTAAGGTCAGCAGGGACCTCATGATCAGATTTCCGGAGAAATTTTTGGCTGCTGATATTATTTCGATGGCTGTGGTTTTTCTGAAAAAATGAAATGTTACAAAAATTGCTGTCATTCCCAGCGCAAAGATGAGGACTCCTGTAATACTAAGATAAATTGTTGGTTCAGTGTAAAATACTGAAAACCCGATGCCAAAAAGATTATTGAGGGCTGGTTTTACCACCTCAATCAGAAAAATGGATAACCCTATGGCCAGCAGGCTGATTATGAAAACTTCTGTGAGAATCTGAGTGGTCAGGTTTACAGACCCGGCACCGATGGATTTCCTCAGTCCGAATTCCCTGGAGTGTCTGATTATCCTTGCAATGGTCAGGTTGATAAAGTTAAGCAACGAAACCAGCAAAACGACAAACGAAATTACTATGAACAGGGTAAGATTTATCTGGCTGGCATTCTCCCGCAGCTCATAGCGCATAGTTGATTTCAGGCGAATATCCGTTAGGGGCATCAGGCTGGTTCTGTGATATACCGGTGGATAACCCATTTTGTCTTTCAGGTTCGCGTCATAATACTGTTGGAATTTGCCTGAAACATCATCCGGATTGGCTCCCTGATTTAATTTTACGTAGCTGTATATCCACTGCAGCCGGCCTGTGAGTATATGATTAAACCGTCCCTGCATTCCGCCTTTCTGGGAAGTTAACATATCGAACCTGAAATGGGTTTTGGGATGAATACTTTCGACAACTCCCCTGATTTCATAAGGCCCAAGTTTCTGGTAGTACTGCAATTCATCGATTTCAATTGTTTTTCCCACCGGATTCTCATGACCGAAATATTTACGGGCGATTTCTTCGTTGATAAACACTACGTTGGGCTTGGCTATCTCACGATAATCTCCTGTTATCATCCTGATGTTGAACATGTCGAAGAAATTTTCATCCACATACAGAACATCTTTCACCCGCACGGTCTGATCATCTATTTTCACTATTCCTTCCGGACTGTGGGCAAACTGGGTTACCTCCTTCACGTTAGGAATGGAAGCGGAGGCCGGAAGAATAAATCCGAGACTCCGGGCCCAGGGGGTTTCCTCACCTCCGTCGGGGATAGTATGAACCCTGTAGATTCTTTCATGACCGGGAATATGACGGTCGAAGCTTTTCTCGTTGGCCACATAGAGAAACAGCACCAGGAACGCCGAAATTCCGGTTACAAGACCGATAAGGGTTACAAGCGTATATCCCTTCTCATGGACCAGTCTGCGCAAGGCGAATATGAAGTTATGCCGGAACATAGGACCTAAAATAGCATATCCCCAATCTGCTTTCTCACTTCTTCGGTAATGACCTGTCCGTCGAAAAGGTTGATTATACGGTGGGCAAATCCGGAATCGTGGAGGGAGTGGGTAACCATCACGATAGTGGTTCCTTCGCGGTTGAGCTCGGTGAGCAGGTTCATCACTTCGAGGCCGTTTTTGGAGTCGAGGTTCCCGGTGGGCTCATCGGCGAGGATCAGTTTAGGGTTGGCTACCACGGCACGGGCAATGGCCACGCGCTGCTGTTGTCCGCCCGACAATTGCTGCGGGAAGTGCTTGCGGCGGTGGCTGATCTTCATGCGCTCCAGTACCTTCTCCACCATATCGCGCCGCTCACGGGTCTTCAGCTTGAGGTAGATCAGCGGCAGCTCCACGTTTTCAAAAACGTTCAGCTCATCAATCAGGTTAAAGCTCTGAAATACAAAGCCGATGTTGCCCTTCCTGAGCTGGGTGCGGTGTCGTTCCTTAAAGCCCCCGACCTCCTGTCCGTCGAAAAAATATTCACCACCAGTAGGATTGTCGAGCAGTCCCACGATATTCAACAGGGTCGATTTTCCACAACCCGACGGGCCCATTACAGCCACAAATTCGCCATTTTGTATGTGCAGGCTCACATTGTTCAACGCACTGGTTTCGATCTCATCGGTGCGGAACACTTTGGTTAAGTTTACTGTTTTTATCATAAATTAGAATGAAGACCGGAAACCGGAGGCCGGAGACCGGAACCTTTACATAGGAACCGGACCGGCATTCAGGCAGCCGGAATAATTATTATTTACTGAATTTTTCTTTACGTATTCTTATCAAGGAAAATAATTGAGCTGAAATCTTTCTGGTTTTTTCCTGAAGGATTAAAGATTCATTTTCATCGAGGTAATTTAATTTCTGCCCGATATATAGCTGTGTTCGGATTTCACCTGCTGAACCTTTAGCAATATATAAGTATTGAATAAATTCATTGTTGTATTGTCGTTCAAAACCTTCAGCAATATTTGACGGTACTGAAACAGACGCTCTGCATATCTGATCCTTAAAGCCGTAATCCTTGCATAACCTGAATTTTTCATATATCAAAACGCTAAGTTCTATAGCATTTTGCCATACATCCAGATCCTCAAATTTTTCAATTTTTGTATTCATTTATGTTTAAGTAATCATTGTTGTCCGGTAAACCGGTATTTTTTATAATAATTGATTATAACATA
>CAYMXK010000488.1:0-3441 GCA_964393915.1 uncultured Prolixibacteraceae bacterium | reverse complement strand
TATAGACAATGACCGGTTTGTTTTCGAGGATGGGACACCTGTGAAGTTTTGGGGAACCAACCTGGCAAGTGAACGGCCCTTTATGGAAGCCGAAGAGGCCATTGCCTGGAGCGACTGGCTGGCAATGTACGGATTCAACTCCGTCAGGTTCCACAAATTTACCTGGCGGGCTTCCGATGGGACAAATTCGACCATTGTTACCGGCAACAAATGGAAAAATTTCGACTTCCTCTGTTACCAATTGCGTGAAAAAGGTATCTATTACGGCTGGTCACACATTTACGGACACAAGGTTATGCCGGGCGACAGCAGTCGTTTGCTGGCTTACAGTGAAGTTGCCAATACCCGGTTTCCGTGGTCTCACCTCAACGGGACCACCGCCTCACTCGTTAATTTCGCCGAAGATCTGCAGGAACTCAACATCGCGCTCACCGTAAATATGCTCAACCATGTGAATCCACATACCGGTTTGCGATACGCCGAAGACCCGGCCCTCAATTTCGTTGAATTCCAGAACGAGGATAATATCTTCTGGTCTGCCATTGAACGGTCACTTGAGCAGGCACCCACCTACCGGAAACTGCTGTGCGAAAAATTCAGCAACTGGCTGGCTGATAAATACGGGAACCGGGATGCCCTGCTAAAAGCATGGAACTACGAAGGACTTCAGGACGGAGAAGACCTCAGTCTGAAAAACATCTACCCTCAGCCCAATCGCGGGCTTTTCAGCCATGAATATGAGCAGGCGGTAAAGGAAAACCGGCGGGTGAAGACACATATTCTGGATAAAGCCACCTTTCTGTATGAGGAGCAGATGAAATTTTACAGGAAATTTGAGAAGGCCGTGCGTGCTACCGGGTACAAAGGCCCGCTGGTGGCCAGCTGCTGGCAGGCCGGTACCGGGCTTGCCCATCTGCTCAACCTGTATGCAGATTATAATTCAGGCATCATCGACCGGCATAATTATTTTGGGGGAGGAAAAGGGCACAAACTGCAGCCAGGGCCCTTCGCAAATGAATCAATGGTTAAGATGATCGGTTCGGGGCTTTTGGGTTCCGGACTTCAACAGGTTGCCAACCGGCCTTTTGCCTTTTCAGAATGGATGAGCCTCATACCCAATGAGTGGACAGCAGAAAGTGCTCCGTTGGTTGCCATATATGGCATGGGTCTGCAAGGCTGGGATGCCTCCTATGTTTTTGCCACCGACTACCGGCAGTTCACTTCTGCCATCCAGACACCGGGCGGAGGTATTTACAACGCAACAACACCCACCCAGCTGGCCATGTACCCTTCGCTTGCCGCAATGATTTACCGCAACGACATTACGGAGGGCAGAACGGTGGTTGACCGGAGGGTAAATATTGCCAGGTTATTAAACGGCGATATTACGTTCAGGGAAAGAGTGGAGCAGGATCACGACAGGAAAGTTCTCAAAGGTGATTTCCCCCTCGAAGCGATGGCCATCGGCAAAGTCGGCATAATATTTACGGAGGACGAGCCGGAAGAAGTGGTTGCTGATCTTTCACCCTTTTTAAAAGGGAACCAGGTACACTCCAACACCGGAGAACTGATATGGGACAGATCCGGGTATTTTACCGTTAATTCGTCCGGAACCAAAGGAATCGCAGGGTTCGCACAGGGTAGAAAAGTCAACCTGGGAGAAATGAAAATGGAAACCTCCAATCCGTTTGCCGTCATCCTGGCTTCGAGCCCCGACCCTGAAAAGGGAATAGCCGAATCCGGACGGATCCTGATTACCACCATTGCCAGGGCTAAAAACACCGGAATGACATACACCGACGACCGTACAGCATTGCTGGAGGTCGGACAGGCACCCATGCTGCTCGAACCGGTTCAGGTAACCCTTGAATTAAAAAGAAAAGGGAACTTTACCGTATCAGTTCTCGACCACCTGGGCAGGAAAACCGGAAGACAAATCAGTCCGAAAGGCAGGACTATAGCTCTGGATGGTGCAGAAACAAAGGCATTTTACTATCTGATTGAGTTCAAATAAAATCTAAAAAAATGACAAAAAAGAATCTCCTCTTACTGGCTATTTCAACCTGGTTTGTGTTGTTTCAGGGTACATTTACACTTAAAGCACAGGACCCCACCCGATTTCAATCGCAGGTAACCGAACTTGCCAATGCCAGGCACCACCCCTCCCCTTCCAAACAGTTCGTTCTTTTTACGGGCAGCTCCAGTGTTCGGATGTGGACCGATGTACAATCCTACTTTCCGGGTTATTTCATTGTCAACAATGGTTTCGGGGGATCACACTTCAGCGATTTGCTTTATTACTACCAGGAACTGGTCCTTAATTTTAAGCCTGATATCCTTTTTGTATACGAAGGTGATAACGACATTGCATCAGGAAAAAAAACAGGGAAAGTATTAAAGGAAGCCAAAGAGCTGGCAGAGAGGATTGAAAAAGATTTGCCGTCGACAAAGGTGGTATTTATCTCTGCGAAACCCAGTGTGGCCAGGTGGCATTTGAAAAAAGAGTACCAGTCGTTTAATAAAAAACTTGAAAGATTGTGCAAAAGAAAGGCTAATTTTGAATTTGCTGATGTTTGGGAGGCTATGACCGATGAAAACGGGGAAGTTTTCAAAGATGTTTTCCTGAAAGACGACCTCCATATGAACAAAAAAGGATACGATATCTGGGGTGAAGTTATGGGTCAGTTCTTAAAATAAAATCCCAATCCTGAGCCAGCTCTGGAAAATAATCAAAATTGAATATTAATAGTTATTTTTGTAAAAAGGAAAAAGTTATGGGAGTACAAAAATTAAGGGAAGAGCTTCACGATTTTATCAACCATGCAGACGAACCGTTCCTGAAAATGGTGCATGCCATGAGCAAAGAATATAAGAAGGAACATAACGTAGTGGGATATAACGTTGATGGCTCTCCAATAACAAAAGAAGGTCTTGTCAGACGTGCAAAGGCTGCCTCGCAAAGAGTAAAATCCGGTGATTTTATAACTCAGGAAGAAGTGGAAAAAGAGATCGAAAATTGGTGAGAAAAAGGAGACTTCCGATTCGTTGGGACAGGCTGGCTAAAGATAACCTGGACCGCATTTACGCCTACATCGCCGAAGATTCGGTAATGGCAGCCAGAAAGGTGAAGAAGGAGCTGGTAAGACTCGCACACAGCTTGAATGATTTCCCTGAAAAATTCTCTGTTGAAGAATACTTGGCAAATCAATCAGAAAACTTTCGTTCTGTATCAAAATGGAGCTACAAAATAATCTATGAAGTGACCGAAGAATACATCGTTATCTTGGATGTATTCCATACAAGCCAACATCCAGCCAAAATAAAGAAAAGACTCACGAATTATTAGAAATGAAACGACCATGAATAATCTAAATTCACACACGAGTAACATTGTAATTTTCATGGGAGTTACATCGAAATGCGCCAGCATTCTATCGAATG
>CAYMXK010000487.1:0-3454 GCA_964393915.1 uncultured Prolixibacteraceae bacterium | reverse complement strand
GGTCCATACCAATTAATTACATATGCTTTCACCCCTCACCCCCCTCCACTATCCTAATCTCCTCCTCCGTCAATCCATACAATTCATAAACCATCCGGTCGATTTCGTGGTCGGTATAGTCGATATCGGTTTTCAGGGTTTGGGCTTTTTGTTTTTGTTCGTTGAAATAGTCTTCCCAATCGGATTCGTCTGCCAACGATAGTTTTATCTTCTTTTTGGCCAATTCTTTTGTGAATTCAGTAAACGTAAGATGATGCCATTCCTTCAATTTTAATGGCAAATCAGCCAGGTTGAACCTGCGCTGAAGGGGCCTCTGAAATTTTGTGACGGTATTCTGCAACTTACTTGTCAGTCATCCGTGTTCTTTGAATTATGGCCCGGCAGGGGGTCTATATCACCGGAACAGGGGGTCAAGTTTGACCGGAATATCCATGTGGATAGTTCGGACCATACTAATCCCTTCGGGAAAAAGTCACGTAATAGCCTTTACCAGCTAAATGATTTTTACTCCTTGTTTTACCATCGGTTTATCAAAGATACCCATCTCATTGATCAGGATAATTGGCTGACGTAAATTGACAGCCCGGCATACCGGGTTTGGAGCGGATATGCGTTTGAAAAGGTTTGTACGAACCATCTCCCGCAGATTAAACAAGCGCTTGGAATGTCAGATGTACAAACTTCTGTGTCAGCATGGCGCAGTAAGTCAGGAATAAAGGGCGCCCAGGTCGTTTTGGTCATTGAGCGGCGCGACCTGGTTATCAACTTGTGTGAAATAAAATATTCCATCCATCCCTTCACCATTGATAAAAAAGTATGCGGAAAATTAAGGGATAAAACGGGGGGTTTAAAATCTGAAACAAATACCCGGAAATCTGTATTCCAGACCATGATTAACACATTTGGAGTGATGTCAAACAGCTATTCAACCGGAATAATCCGGAATGATTTTAACATGGATATACTATTTGCAGAAATATAAAAATATCGTTATTAACTCACCGTTATACTTCCCTTTTAAAAAAACCTTCAATGGCATAAAAAGGCAGCGACAATACCGGAGAACCATTTTCAAAAGGGGCTTGTGAAATTTTTAGTGCCCTGTTTGTCCGGTAACCTTCCATAAACAAATGCAGGCTTTTCATTTTTCCCAAAGATCCTGATTTAACCTCGACCGGAATGACTTGTCCGTTTTTTTCAATCAGATAATCTATTTCTGCCAGACTGTTTCTGGCATTTCTGCCCCAGTAATACAAACCTGGTTTGGTGTACACCGGATGATTTGCAAGCAACTCCTGACCTGTAAACTGTTCGGCTACAGCACCTTTAAAAATGGCTGTGAAATCATTTTCACGGGCAGTTTCGGAATATATTCCACAAACGGCATGCATCAACCCCACATCGAGAAACAAAACTTTGAAAATCGACTCATGCACACTGACCGATAATGACAGCCCGGCGCCGCTGGTTTGCCTGATGCGCTTCACAATTCCGGCTGTTTCGAGCAATTCGAGTGCCTCCTTTATTTTCCCGGCTTTTACTGTGCGATCAATCCGGGCATATACAAACCTTTGTCCGACCTTTGCCGGTACTGCATCAAAAACTTTCTTAAGCATTTCATGTTTCGCATCCTTTGCATACTTGCCAAAATTTTCGGACGAAATCCAAACATTTATTTTAGCATTTCCGGACGAAATCCAAAGATATTTTCATGTAAACCCCCGGTAATTGTTACGATCACAGTTCGAAAATTTACAAAAAACTGACCCCCAAAACAGTTATATTTATTTGCGTTTCGTAAAACATGAAACGTAAATTACGAAATTCAAAAACGACTGACTAAATTAATTGCAAAATAATCAGACGTAAAAAGTATAATATATTCTATTGAACAGAATTTATTAATAGAAATTATTCTATCTATTCTCCGTCTAAAACTGCAGGATAGAATCAAGCGAAAGGAACAAGCTTATACTTAGAATGCGTGGAAAGTGGTTCGACAAAGTGGCAGCCATATTATTTATGAAAAAATGTTACCCGTTATGCTGCAACTTTTCATGGAAGCAAAGAAGTTTTTGGACGATGATTTTGAGATTGTTTACATGCTTTAGGTTCAGAATTAATCTCCATTTCGCTTCAGCATCCCTCACTGGGTTAATAAGTTGAAATTACGCATGGAATCGATTTTGATGAAGCTCAGTTGCTTTGGCTGGATGAAGGAAGAATTGAAATTGAAGCCAGAACAATTGGAGAATCTCGCAAATTATTGATAGCCATGATAAACGATGGAGTATGGCCGGCAATTTTTACAATAAGAAACAATGCAATCAGAATTATTTCTGTCAGAAAATCAAGACAAAATGAAAAGTAAATCTATTTCAACACAGCAATTTGATGAGCTATTTGACCAGAAAGAGGACATAACGGATTTTTTGGATTTAAAAACAGCAAAACGGGATGGATTAAAAACAAGGCGTGTCGGAGTTGATTTTCCTGAATGGATGATTAACCTGCTGGATCAGCAAGCAATGAAACTCGGAGTTACACGGCAGTCAGTCATTAAGTTCTGGATATCTGAGAAGTTAAAATCAGTTTAAAACCTGTCGTAAACCTGTCTGAATATATACGTGAAGGCCTGATTGAATTGCTGACCTTGGTAAAATTTATTAAGTTTAACCCTTTAAACAGGAGAACAATGACACTATCAGGTAAAATCACCGCTGGTATTCTGATAACTGCTGCCGGCGCATGGTCCTGCAATCAGCTGCAAAAGGAAAAGATTCCGCCTAACATCGTTTTCATCTTTATTGATGACTTGGGCTGGAAAGATGTAGGTTACATGGGATCAGAATATTACGAAACTCCCAACATTGACAATCTGGCAAAAAATGGGATGATCTTTACACAGGCGTATGCAAATGCTGCCAACTGTGCCCCAACCCGTGCATCCTTGCTCAGCGGACAGTATTCACCCAGACATGGGGTATATACCGTTGGAATCCCAGACAGGGGTGACCCGAAGGAGAGGCGCCTGATCCCAATCAAAAATTCACTTACAGTGCCGCTCGAACATACTATAATTGCAGAAGCATTAAAACCGGCCGGTTACAGAAGCGCGGCAATCGGAAAATGGCATATTGGAAATTCACCTGAGGAACAAGGGTTTGATGTTGTTGTACCCGGAGAACAGGTTCAGGGTCATTTCAATAAAAAAGGGGAATACCTGGCCGATTATTTAACTGATAAGGCTGTTGAATTTATTAAGGAAAGCAACCCTGAGCATACCGGGAAACCCTTCTTTCTTTACCTGTCGCATTACGCTGTTCACACACCCATCCAGGCAAAAGACAGCCTGATTGCCAAATATCAGCAAAAAGAGGGAATCGGATGTCATAATAATCCAACTTACGCTGCAATGATAGAAAGTGTGGATCATAGTGTGGCACGAGTGAAA
>CAYMXK010000486.1:0-3461 GCA_964393915.1 uncultured Prolixibacteraceae bacterium | reverse complement strand
AAGATTGAAGAGGAGAAAATGGCGGTGGTCCTTCAGGAGCTTGTCGGCAATCAGTATGGAGAGTATTACTATCCCCATATCAGCGGAGTTGCACAGTCCTTCAATTATTATCCTGTGGCCAACATGAGGCCCGAGGAAGGGTTTGCGGTAGCTGCATTCGGACTGGGTACCTATGTGGTTGACGGATGGAAATCTTACCGGTTTTCGCCCAAGTATCCTACCGTATCGATGTACGGCACCAAAGACCTGGTTAATGGTACCCAGGTCCAGTTTTATGCCCTCGATTACATGAACAATGATATTGATTTTCTGAAAGATGGCGAGCTGGCAGCCCTTAAGCTGGTCGATATCAGTGAAGCTGAATCACACGGTACCCTCCGGCATTGTGTATCGGTTTACAACGCCGACAACGACCGGCTGGAACCGGGGAACGGCAGTCATGGACCATTGGTCGTCAACTTCGCGAATATCCTGCAATATGGATACATTCCATTGGCCGAAACAATCCACACTTTGCTTAATACTGTCCAGGAATCATTTGGCTCTCCGGTAGAAATTGAATTTGCCGTTGACCTGGAGCGCACCAGAAACGGACTGCCATCCTTCTACCTGCTCCAGATAAAACCATTGATTACCGACCAGATTGGCAAGTATTTTAAGGTTGATAAGCTCGAAAAATCGGAGATGTTGCTATATACCCGGTCATGTGTTGGAAATGGCGAAATAAATGATATCCGGGATGTTATCTATATTCAAAATGACAAATTCAGCAAACTCAAAACGATAGAGATGGCTGAGGAGATAGATCTTCTTAATAAAAGAATGATTGAACAGGGAAGGCGGTACATCCTTATAGGGCCTGGAAGGTGGGGGAGCCGTGACCGTTTTGTCGGGATTCCTGTTAACTGGTCGCAAATCTCTAATGCCAGGGTCATTGTCGAAATCAGCCTTCATAATTTTCCGCTTGATTCCTCCCTGGGATCGCATTTTTTCCACAACGTAACTGCCATGAGTATAGGCTATTTCTCTGTTCACCACTCATCTGCAACCGATTTCATCCGGTGGGATGTTTTGGACGGACAAAGGCTTTTGCAGCAGACGGAGTACTTTAAGCATGTGTGTTTCGATAAACCACTCACCGTATATATGGACGGGCGCCATAAGACCTCCGCGATTATGCTGCCTGCGGAAGAGGTTTCTTTTCCTGTATCCTCTTAAATAGAAAATATTTCCGAATGATCGACATAGCCATTTTTGATGAACACCACCTGGCTTTGCAGGGTATCTCCGGACTGCTATCGGAAGTTTCTGATTTCAGCGTGGTTTTTACCTGCAGCAGCAGGACTATTCTGATGGAGAAACTGAAGGTCATACGGGTAAACATTCTCATTGTGAATATGCACGATACTTCTGTGCGCAACCTCAACCTGATCGTGCAACTTAAAATAAGCCATCCCAAACTGAAAATACTGATCGTTTCCGTGATCGATGGGGAAGAAATTATTCTTAAAACCATTAAAGCCGGGGCCAAGGGATTTCTCGGAAAGGATTCGACACGGAATGAATTGATTGAAGCTGTTTATACTTTACGGAGTGGCCACGATTTTTTCAGTAATTCGATAACCCACCTGCTGTTGAACCGCTACATTTCAAGCCTTAATGACGATGAGGGCGCATATAACCCTTCAGTCAGGCAACTCAGTTCTAGGCAGATCGAAATTTTACGGCTTTGGGGCGAAAGCTATTCCAACCAGGAGATTGCAGAACGATTGTTTATCAGTATTCGCACGGTAGAGACACACAAAAACCACATAATGCAAAAGTTAAGCCTCAAAAGCACTGTTGACATGGTGAAATTCGCCATCAAAAACAACATCATCGAAGTGTAAAGGACGGTTTACGTGATTTACGTAAATGCATTGTGAAATTTTTCAACAGCCATTATCTGCCATTATTTTAGCAGGCTCAATCGAATAAAAAACAAAAAATAAAAAAACCATGGCAGAAATTTTTGATATTAAAGTGAATGAATTTATGGCAAAAGTAATTGCCAGAAATCCGGGTGAGTCTGAATACCATCAGGCCGTCCAGGAAGTTGTTGAATCATTGATGCCTTATATTGAGGAAAACCCCAAATACCAGCATGCAAAAATTCTGGAGAGAATGGTAGAACCCGAGCGGGTAATCATATTCAGGGTACCCTGGCTGGACGACAGCGGTCAGATACAGATCAACAGGGGCTTCCGCGTGCAGATGAACAGTGCAATTGGACCTTACAAGGGAGGCCTCCGTTTCCACCCCACCGTGAACCTGGGTATTCTTAAGTTCCTGGCGTTTGAACAGGTGTTTAAAAACAGTCTTACAACCCTCCCCATGGGCGGTGGTAAAGGCGGTTCTGATTTCGATCCCAAAGGAAAGTCAGACAACGAAGTAATGCGCTTTTGCCAAAGCTTTATGACTGAACTCCAGCGGTATATCGGCGCTGAAACCGATGTTCCAGCAGGAGATATTGGCGTTGGTGGTCGTGAGGTTGGCTATCTTTATGGTCAGTACAAGCGCATCAGAAATGAATTTACAGGCGTTCTTACCGGCAAAGCCATTGAATGGGGTGGCAGCTTAATCCGTCCGGAAGCTACCGGTTACGGGGCTGTCTATTTTGCCAACCAGATGCTGAAAACACGTGATTTGGACCTGTCAGGAAAAATTGCGGTTGTTTCGGGTTCAGGAAACGTATCCCAGTATGCCGTTGAAAAGCTCATCGAAATGGGCGCAAAGGTGGTTACATTGTCTGATTCTGCCGGTTTTATTTACGACCCGGAGGGCATCGACAGGGAGAAACTGGCTTATGTTCTGCATTTGAAGAATGTTCGCCGTGGCCGGATCAAAGACTATGCTGATGAATACGGGGTACAATATTTTGAAGGGAAAACACCCTGGGGTATCCAATGTGACCTGGCATTTCCCTGCGCAACCCAGAACGAAATCACGGAAGAAGATGCCAAAGAATTGGTGAAGAACGGCTGTTTCCTGATCTCGGAAGGTGCCAATATGCCTTCAACCCCTGAGGCAGTAGAAGTTTTCCTCCAGGCAAAAATCCTGTACGGCCCCGGAAAGGCAGCCAACGCAGGCGGGGTTTCCACATCGGGGCTTGAAATGACACAAAATTCCATGCGTCTACCCTGGTCCCGCGAAGAAGTTGACAACCGTCTGCACCAGATCATGATCAACATCCACGAGACATGCGTGAAATATGGTACTGAAAAGGATGGTTTCATTAACTACGTAAAAGGCGCAAACATCGGGGGCTTCCTGAAAGTTGCCGATGCCATGATTGCCCAGGGCGTTGTATAGCCGACAAGAATAAATATTCTCCACTTTATAGGTAACCGTCATCCGTTTCAAAACGGGTGACGGTTTTTTGTTATCATTAAGTCGACTCTGATTTGTCAAAAAATTTTATA
>CAYMXK010000485.1:0-3468 GCA_964393915.1 uncultured Prolixibacteraceae bacterium | reverse complement strand
TTCTCCATGTATTGAATGGCTTTCTTCATCTCCTTATTGTTAGTTCTTTTTTCATCAGCATAATTTGTCTTTGTTTTTTAATGGTCATCCCGATATATTTATCGGGAGAATCACCATGTGGAAAGTTATTTATCCCGGTATGTGTTTCTATAACCATGGTAGAGTGTTAGTGATTTACAATTTTATGAATATTTTCCTTCGATAGAGAATGAAGGCCGGAATAAAGGTAATTCCCACATAGAGCAAGGCATAAATAAGGCTCACTAATTTTGGGCCAAGGCCCATTCCTGTGGAAAACAGTTCGAAAAAGTGGTTGTTAAGGCTCGCCCCTGAAATTTTCATGGTGTAGAAGAAATAGCTCAGCAGATCGGCGAGCACATATACGGCAATGGCATTCGATCCATAGATCACCCCGAACGAAGCCCACTTTTTATAACCCAGAATATCCACGGCAAAGATCAGTGCTCCCAGGGTCATCAGTGCCAGTCCGGAAGTGAAAAGGACATAGGAACTTGTCCAGAGGTTCTTGTTAATGGGGAAAACCCAGCCCCAGACAGAACCTGCAATGGATAGCAAAAAGCCTGCGACCATCAGGTAGATGACCTTTTGTTCCCATGTTTTTTTACCGAGCAGGAAGGTGCCTGTGAGCATGCCGGAAATGGTGGTAACCAAGGCAGGGAAGGTGCTGAGAATGCCTTCCGGGTCCCAGGTGCCCTGCCACATTCTCCCGGGCAGGAACATGCTGTCGACCCAGGCAGCCAGGTTTTGTCCCGGTTCCAGCATTGCCTTTCCTGTTCCCGGGACAGGAATCAGCGTCATGGCCAGCCAGTAACCCACCAGAATAACCACTCCGGTAAGTGCCTGTGTTTTCCAATTGGTTTTGATGAAGAGGAAACCGCAGATTAGAAATACGATGGCAATGCGTTGCAGCACACCGGCAATCCGTACATCGCCAAAATTGAAATAGGGATATAGTCCGAGGAATACTCCGACGATGAAAATCTTTAACGACCGGGTAACCAATTTGACGTATATATCTTTCATGGGGGCGCCCGAATCCAATCTTTTGGTATAGGCGTAAGCAATCGCCACCCCGACGATGAAGAGGAAAAACGGAAAAATCAGGTCGGTGGGCGTTATGCCGTGCCATTCGACATGCAGGAGCGGAGGGTACACATGCTTCCATGTTCCCGGGTAATTTACCATTATCATTGCTGCGATCGTGAATCCCCTGAAGGCATCGAGCGATATGAGCCGTTTTATTTCCATGCTTGTATATTTTACTTTATTTTACTTCCTGATGTTGTCCGGATTCCGGAGGACTTTACGAATTCCCGGTTAATTTACCGCATAGGTCCTGCTGCCCCGGCCTGTTGTATTGAAGGCCCTGACTTTTACCGTGCCCTCTGTTTTTACCGGTGCAGTGTAGTCGGTTGAATTGCTGCCGGGCTCTGAACCATCTGTGGTATAGCGGATTGTCAGTCCGGGGAAAGCAACATTTGCCTTCAGCACCCCTTCTTCAATAACGGCACCAGGCGGAGAGATCCTGTAGCTGAAACCACCAAAAATGCGGTCGAGGCGGGGCAGTTCGTAAATTCCAATGCGGTTGGAAAGTTCGTTCCAACCCGTCCGCATGGCTTGAATCCTCTCCGGAAGATGGGGTTCATTTTCCCAGGATGGAGCTTCCGACCAGGCTTTTTCGGCGAATGCAAACAATTTGGGCAGGGTATAGTACTCCATCATTTCGGGCCCTTTGAGGGTTTCGCTCCATAACTGCGCCTGCAAGCCAACAATGTTTTTACGGTTTTCAGGCTTCAGTCTTTCCTTGCCTGAAAAATCCTCTTCCGTTTCTGTAATCCGGCCATACCAATCGTAGAAGGTTGACTTGTAAACATCAAGGGGAGTCATCACGTACGGGTCCATATTGCAGGTAAAACCACCCCAGGTGAGGCCAGGTTCTTTCGGGTCGGTGTTATAGGCCAGGTCGAAATAGAGGTTGGTTACGTTGCACAAAACCACCGGGTAACCGGCATTTGCAATCCGATAGCCAAGGTCGATGTTGCTCCCGGTATTGTCCCACACCAGGGGCATTACGTTTTTCCCCACAAATTTGGGATTGATGTTTACCTCCCGGCCATCTTTGTTCAGGACAATTTCTTCCCATCCGGTAACCTGAAGGTAATATTTATCAAGCATTTCGAGGGTTTTTTCCAGAAAATAGCCTTGTAATTGCAGGGAATTGGTGATGTCGGGAAGCGATTTCATCAGTTCCCGGCAGAGCGGTGATTTTTCCCAGGCTCCTTTGGGTACTTCGTCGCCTCCGGTATTGAAAACGGTCATTTTAAGCCCTGCCTCTTCGTACATGGATACAAAATCCTTCACCACGGTTTCATAAAAATGATAAACCGATGGCCGGGCCACACAAACAATGTTGTCTTTGAAACTTTGTGCCGAAGAGTACACCGACTGGTCATCCGGATCGATGAGGCGGAATTCCTCTGCTTTCGCAGTATCCCCCCTCTCCATGTAGTAATCGTACCGGGCTTCCATTGCTTTAATCGCTGCCCTTGCGTGACTGGGGAAACACACCTCGGGGATAACCTGAATGTGGCGCTGTGCAGCATATTGTATGATCTCAATAAAATCCCGGCGGGTATAGTAGCCATTCCCGTAATTGTTTTCCGAATCAGGGAAGGGGCCCGAACCAAAGGCGGGTTGCAGCCAGTTTTTTGAATCGCGGGTATGGCCCCGTTTGCTTCCCACCTGCGTTAGTTCCGGCAATCCGCTTATCTCAATTCGCCATCCCTCATCCTCTGTTATCCTGAGGTTCAGCTTGTTGATTTTATACAACGACAGAAGGTCTATCAGTTTCAGGATATCCTCCTTTTGCTGAAAATTCCGCGCCACGTCCAGCAGAAACCCGCGATAGGAAAACCTGGGGGCATCATTGATCTCGATGCAATCTATGTCAGGGACAATATTTCCGCCATAAACCTCCGGAGGAACCAGTGCCAGTAAACTCCCGATACCGTAAAATACGCCCGCCGGATCATTCCCTGTGATCCGGATGCCCTGTTCGCGGCTGACCAGAAGCCGGTAGGATTCTTCTGAAATCCCGTTGATTTTCGTGGGCGCCACCATCAGGGAGATTGCACCGGGTTTTGGCGCTCCTCCGGAAACTCCCTGCAAATTGATGCCAAAGTGTTTCTTCAAAGCTGAAAGAAGAAATTTTGCTTCTCCTTCGAGTGACGGATCATATACGACTTCTGACAGTGAATTCAGTTGAAACCTGCCTTCTCTGAATATCGTTTGGAAGGGAGCGGGAATGATTTTTCCAATGTGTTCTATTGGTAAGCTGCTGATATGGAGATTATTGGAATATTCAACCGCTGCATTCGGAACGATGGAGGCGATAGCGGGATCCGGAAAAACATCAGCCGGATTATTGAACGGGTAGATGGTGATGTC
>CAYMXK010000484.1:0-3471 GCA_964393915.1 uncultured Prolixibacteraceae bacterium | reverse complement strand
CGTTAATGGATATCGTGGTGAATGTGGATGGTGAAGAATACTTTACCAACTGCCTTATCGGGTTGCACCCCTGCAACAACGATCACGACCCCACCAAGCCTTATTGCCCTGTTCACTTCAAATATGAAGAACTTCGGGAACAAACCGCCGATTTTTATAAAAAGACCTCCCTAAAAGATGTCTCGGAGGATATTGAAAAGTTTGAAGACCTGGTAAGGTTATAATATTTCATATCCATTGGCAGGAATTTATATTCACATCCCGTTTTGCAGGAAAAAATGTTTTTATTGCGACTTTTATAAAACAACAGCGGTAACCCAGAAGCCGCTGTTTTTGCAATCCCTGCTGCGGGAAACAGCCATCAGGCAGGAATATCTGAAGGGCGAAACAGTAGATACCATTTATCTCGGCGGGGGAACCCCTTCTGTGCTGACAGTGGAGGAGTTAGGCAACATCCTTACCAATCTGAAGAGCAGTTTTCAGGTAAGCGGGCAGGCAGAGATTACGCTTGAAGCCAATCCCGATGACCTGTCGCCACAATACCTTGGTGAGCTTCTTCAAATAGGTTTTAATCGCCTCAGTATCGGTATACAATCATTCTCCGACGATGATTTAAGGCGGATGAACCGCCGTCACACCTCCCGGCAGGCATTGCAGGTGGTACATGATGCAGTGGGCGAAGGTTTTTCCGGGATCAGCATTGACCTGATATATGGTCTGCCCGGATTGACCATGGAGCAGTGGCAGGTCAATCTTGAAACAGCTTTAAACCTGCCTGTTAATCATCTTTCTGCCTACCATCTGACCTATCATGAGGGTACTAAATTTTATGAATGGCTAAAAAAGGGACAGCTTGTTGAATTGCCTGAGGATGACAGTGTAGCCCAGTTTGAGATGTTGATGGACAAGACCCTGGAGGCAGGTTTCGAGCAATATGAGATATCAAATTTTGCCCGTGATAATGCTTATTCAAAGCACAACAGCAGCTACTGGAAAGAACATATGTACCTTGGACTGGGGCCGTCGGCACACTCGTACGATGGTGTCTCCCGGCAGTGGAATGTTGCTGATCTCTATAAGTATATATTTGCCCTTGAGGCCGGCCGGCTGGATTGTCAGCAGGAAATTCTGACAGAAACGGAAAGGGCCAATGACTACCTGATAACCCGGATACGTACAAAATGGGGCATTTCCCTCTATTATCTTGAAAAAGAGTTTGGTGAAAAGCTCAGCCGGAAGGTACTGCAATCTGCGCAGCCATTTATTGGTACCGGACAACTTCAGCGAAACGGCGATATCATTTCTCTCACCCGCAGCGGAATCATGATATCAGATAAAATTATGCTGGCTTTGATGGTTTGAGTAAGAACATTACTGCTCCAATACATAAATCCCTTTGTCGGTTCCCAACCAGACATTATTCCGGCTGTCGATGGAAATGCAATGAATGAAGTCACCAGGGAAGTAGGTTGGTTCAATCCACTCTTTTCCGTTGTGTACCTGAAGATTTTTGGATGTTTCACTTCCGAATTTTGCTACCCACAAATAATTTCGCTTATCCGTGTTTAGGATATAGGGGTGGTACCATGATCCGGATACGTTATCAGGAGTCAGGTTTTCGATTTTCTGACCGTCAAAAACAATAATTCTTGATTTGTCTGGCATAGATGACGACAAACTGTAGTCGTCAATGAGATATAAAATTTCATTCCGGTCGACGGTCATATCCATCAGGTAATAGCCTGTTACCGGCAGCAATTCCCATTGATCGCCCATTATTTTAACCAGTTTTTGTTGTCCGACGTAACCACCGGTGGCTACGTATAAATTATTTCCACTGTATGCGATGCTTTTCACGAGGTTATCGGGAAGAATGGAATTTTCAGGGCTGTAAAAAGTGAAACTGCCGTTTTTATAGTACGCCAGTCCGCCCATTTTATGTGCCGATGAGTTGAACCAGACACCCCCTTCCCTGTCGCAAACAATATTCCGGATGTATTCAGTTCTTGGAAGTCCGTGGGAGGCTTTGGTGAAATAGCTGATACTTCCGTTTTTCAGTTGTCCCAAACCCGAAGAATTTGTCCCGAACCAGAGCGCTCCTTCTGCAAAGTTCCAATCCATGGATATGACTTCGGAAGTAACAGGATGAATGGTCTTTTGGTCGTTTTTCACCTCAATAATTTCGTTTCCGGAGGCAAAAAACCAGTGGTTTTGGTCAGCAAAAGTGATAGCTTTTATGCTTGTCCCCGGATAGAGATGAGCGGTTATTTTAAAACTGACCTCTTCATTCAGTAGGGTAATATCATCTATTTCACCCGTTTTGCATCCGAAGATAAGCAGAAGAAAGAGGAAAATCAATGTATTTGTATAAGTCATTTTTTAGGGTTTGTCAGATATGTTTTTGACTCAATTTTTTCAAAAAGGTTGCGTTATTTTCTTTAATTTTTCGATTGTATATTACGTTGTTTTGCGTCTATTTGATTTTGAAGGTATATTAAAATTAGTTTCTTTAAAAAGTCCATTTAACCGCAAAGGCGCAAAAGGAAGCGCAAAGAACGCGAAGATAAAACATTGTATATGAAGAGTGTTCCGGGTGACCTTGAATCTGAAGGAAGCCCGGGGCAATGGCTTGGTAAGATAAACAGATACCAAATACAAGGCTAACTTTGCCGTGCAATTGAGCCAAAAATCAGGGCGCCCAATAAACTTTCTCCCCGGCCACCCAGGTTGAAACGATTTTAGTTTTGAGCAGCTGTTGTGGATTAATGTTCATCAGATCGGCATCGAGTACCACGAAGTCGGCCCATTTTCCGGGTTCCAGACTTCCTTTCAGGTTTTCTTCGAATGATGCTTTGGCAGCCCAAATCGTCATTGAGCGCAGTGACTGTTCAGGACTTAAAGCGTTTTCCATCTGAAAACCGCCTGCAGGTGTATCGTCGTGATGGGTGCGGAATACAGATGAGAAAAAGGTATTCAGCGGATAAATCTCTTCAACCGGGAAGTCGGTGCCATTGGGTAACCAGCCAAGTTGCTGCAACAATTGCTGATAAGCATATGCGCCTTTAATGCGCTCCTCTCCCACTCTGCTGATGGCCCAGTCCATGTCGCTGGTTGCATGGGTTGCCTGAATGGAAGGAACCACCGAGTATCTGGCAAACAATCCGAAGTCATCGGGATGAATTATTTGTGCATGTTCGATGCGCCACCGGCGGTCATTTTCTCCCTTGAGGTATTTTCCGTAAGTGTTCAGGATCATCCGGTTGGCACTGTCACCAATGCAGTGGGTAGCCACCTGGAAATTGTTTTCGTATGCCAGGTCACAAATACCGTCATAAAACAGATTGGGCGCCATCTGCAATCCGTTGTTTCCGGGATCGTCTGAGTAAGGTTCCAGAAGAAGTGCCCCACGAGAACCAAGAGCGCCATCCGCATATATTTTTATGGTATTTACCATCAGCCGGTCGGTTTGGT
>CAYMXK010000483.1:0-3477 GCA_964393915.1 uncultured Prolixibacteraceae bacterium | reverse complement strand
CTGGGCATCCACCAACAGGGGAAAAATCCACAGCAACAATAAGACAGGAATTCCAAACCGGAATTGTACCTGCCCGCATTTAAATATTTGAATTTTTTTCATGATGTTTGTATTTATTCGTTTCATTTTGAGTGTAATTTCAACTTGCGAATTATGGAATATTCAATTCAGGCACTCTTTATTCAGCCCCCCGGGGAATCGAACCTGAAGCAGCATCTGCTTAACGGCATATCTAAGTTCAGGACGGATATCGGCCGGGACAGCCATTTTAGGATGCCGGAGATAAAATTAAATTACCGGTTGAGTAGCCTGAGTCAGTGAGTTCTGCCAACCGGGCACGTGCAGCGGCTAGAAGGATTTAACAGCAACACATACAACATATGGAAGAGAGCGACAGCATAAATTTTTCTGTTTTCGTACGCAGTTTATAACCAGTTAGGAAATTTAGAAGGGGGTTAGCTAAGAGTGTTTCATTTTTCATAAAACAGAAATTAATATTAGTGGTAAATCATTAATTATTTGTTGGTAAGTTCATCCGGATTGATTTTATGGATGCCATTGTAGCCAAATTGAACATTCACTTTCTGCCATCAGGCTCTCACCCACTTGATGAAATATGACCCGCCGACGAAAATACTATTGCACAGGCAATTGCCATGAAGATATTATTGTTAACTCTTGTTTCCGTTTTCATAACTTGTTTTGCTAAAATTATGCTACAAAGAACGGGGAAAGTTTTCATCGATAAAATCGCAGGGTTATGGTATATTATATACCTAAAACGTGGTATATATCAATTGTTGGAGCTTGATATTATAAAAGCAAAGGCTCTACTAAAAAACATACATCAAATATTGCTGCATATCACAATGTTGTCGTTTTATGTCAAAGATGTTTTGTATTTTCAAACCCTCATTGTAGAAGAAAAAATAGCAGCATAGGCGCCGAAAATGTAATTTAACAGACTGAAAAAGGAATTGAGTAAATGAAGTTAAACCTACTGAAACCCAAAAAGGTATTAAATAAAGCCTTTCTAAAAATAAAACCGAACAGAACTGATATTGAGCGCTTTAAAAACAATCTTATTCAACTGCTCGATCGGACAAATGATATAGAGTCAGAAGAATTTCATAAAAACCTCATCATTGAATTCCTTAAAAAAACATATTACGACCCAAATCATTTCATTAATACCAAAGGACGAAACGACCTGGTAATTCACATCGGGGAAAATGCAGGAAGTTCTGTTGGCGTAATTATCGAGGCTAAAAAGCCAACTAACAAATCTGAAATGATGACTGTCGAAAAGCTGAATACAAAAGCTTTTCATGAATTGGTGCTTTACTATTTACGGGAACGGATTATTCACAAAAACCTTGAAGTAAAACATTTGGTGGCAACCAATATCAATGAATGGTTTATTTTTGATGCCACACTGTTTGACAGACTTTTTGCCCAAAACAAAAACTTTGTAAAACAATTCAGCGAATTTGAAGGCGGAAGATTGGCCGATACGAAAACCGATTTTTTCTACAAACAAATTGCAGAACCTTATATTGCCGAAATAAAACATCTTATTGATTTTACCTATTTCGACATTCGGGAATATGAAAAACCTTTGCGAAACGATTCAAAGAAAGATGATAACAAGCTGATTGCTTTATTCAAATTACTTGCGCCCGAACATCTTTTAAAACTTCCGTTTGCCAACGACAGTAACAGCCTCGATAAACGGTTTTACAGCGAGTTGTTGCACATCATCGGTCTGACCGAAACCAAAGAAGGAAGTAAAAAAGTAATTGAACGCAACAAGGAAGGCAACAGAAATTTCGGCTCATTCATTGAAAATTCAATCATACAGTTAGACAGTCTCGATAAAATCTCAAGGCTTCCAAACCCGGGAAAATTCGGAACCAGCACACAGGAAAGACTCTTTAATGTGGCTCTTGAATTAAGCATTACCTGGATAAACCGGATTTTATTCCTGAAACTGCTGGAAGGCCAGCTTATCAGCTACCATAAATCGTCGCTCAACGACGGGAAGGGCGATAAATCTTATGAATTCCTCAACGCTGACAGAGTTCAGAATTACGATGACCTGAACAGCCTGTTCTTTCAGGTTCTTGCCCGAAAACATGAAGAGCGTGGCGAAGATGTAAAAACAATTTTTGCCAAAGTTCCTTATTTGAACAGCTCCCTGTTTGAACCCACAGATATGGAGCACAACACCCTTTTTATCAGCAATCTGCGCGATGACAAAACCATTCCGATATACTCGCAGACGGTATTAAAAGATGAAAAAGGCAAGCGTCTGTCGGGTGAATTAAGTACACTTGAATACCTCTTCGGCTTTTTAAATGCCTACGATTTTTCAAGCGAAGGAAGCGAAGAAATTCAGGAAGACAATAAAACCCTGATTAATGCCTCGGTTCTCGGTTTAATTTTCGAGAAGATAAACGGTTACAAAGATGGTTCGTTTTTTACTCCGGGTTTCATCACCATGTATATGTGCCGCGAAACCATCCGCAAAGCAGTTATCCAGAAATTCAACGAAACCAAAGGTTGGAATTGTACTGATTTAGATTCGCTTTACGATAAAATTGAAGACCGTAACGAAGCAAACAAAATCATAAATGACCTGAAAATATGCGACCCGGCCGTTGGCTCTGGTCATTTTTTAGTTTCGGCACTCAACGAAATGATTGCAATTAAAAGCGACCTGAGAATATTGCAGGACCGTGAAGGCAGACGATTAAAAGAATATCATTTTGAGGTAGTAAACGATGAGTTAATTGTTACCGATGAAGATGGGGAACTTTTTGAGTACAATCCTGCAAACAAAGAGAGCCAGCGAATTCAGGAAGCTATGTTTCACGAAAAGCAGACCATTATTGAAAACTGTTTGTTTGGCGTGGACATAAACCCCAATTCGGTTAAAATTTGCCGTTTACGGTTATGGATTGAACTGCTTAAAAACGCCTACTACAAAACCACCCCTGAGCTGGTGACTCCAGGTCACCAGCTCAGTAATACAAGTGACCAGGTGACCTCAAGTCACCAGGTCACCGGCACCAGAGCCAGCACGGGGCGGTCGTTGGAAACCCTCCCCAACATTGATATAAATATTAAATGCGGAAATTCGCTGGTAAGCCGTTTTGCCCTCGATGCCGATCTTAAAGAAGCACTGAGAAGGAGTGCCAGCAAATGGTCGCTCGACAGCTACCGTGTTGCCGTAGCCACCTACCGTAATGCCCAAAACAAGGAGCAAAAGCGGGCCATGGAGCGCTTGATCAACGAAATAAAAACCAACTTCCGCAGCGAAATTTCACAAAACGATCCGAAGATTAAGAAACTACGAAAGCTCTCAGGCGAATTGTTTCAAATGACCAACCAGCAGCAGCTTTTTAAAATGGGCAACAAGGAAAAAACGGTCTGGAACAAAAGAATATCGAAACTGACCGACGAAATCCAAAAAAT
>CAYMXK010000482.1:0-3485 GCA_964393915.1 uncultured Prolixibacteraceae bacterium | reverse complement strand
TAGCGGGATCCGGAAAAACATCAGCCGGATTATTGAACGGGTAGATGGTGATGTCATTGGGTTGGATAATCTGTTCCTGATCGGTCCCGTCGTTGATCACGAAATAAGCCCCTGCAGGCGCCAGAGATTCTTTGAGCATAGGGCCGGTATAAAAATATTCAAAAACCAGTGAATCGCCGGGATCGACGCGAAAGTCATTTCCGGGGATGAAGCGGTAGAGGTACCCGTTTACATGTTCAACGACGCCCCTGGCAGAATCGGCCATGGAATGCAGCGGAACATTATCCTGATTAAAATAGATGGCCCAGTAGCCCTCCCGGACAGGTTTTTTTCCGTGGTTGACAAATACAAAACCGGCATGTGATTGCCAGTCAGCGCCTTTCTGGTTTTTTACCAGTTTCCATTTAACCTCTAATCCGGAAAGCGTCTGCTCCGGGTTCATTGCCGGATTCGAACAGCCCGCCATTATTAGCAGGATCGTCAGGGTGAACAGAATGGCAATTCTGAAAGTTAAGTATTTGCTTATTTCCCGGGCAGGCATAATTTTTTCAGTTCGTTTGTAATATTTTTCCCGGTCAGATATTCCGGGAGGTTACTGCAAATCTAAATTATTTTTGGCCAGGGGATGCACTATCTTTTAACTGGTATCTATGTTTTTTTGCTTTATTGAGCCTGCTCAGAAAAGTCATTTTTTGTCATTTTTTGCCATCTTTAGCCACTAAGGCACGAAGACACCAAGAATTCACCAAGATTAATAAATTGATATACAATACTTTGTGCAACTTAGTGTCTTCGTGTCTTTGTGGTTAAGAGCAGGTTGAAAATGATGAATCACTCTTCCCTAAACGACATTGAATTATAACCTGGGAATCTCCTTTTTTGCCAGTTTCCGGTAATTTTTCACCCGGTGAAAAGTAAGGAAGTTGGCATCGTGGTAATTGTTGGCTCCTCCAAATTCGTCATTGTAGGCAGTCCGGGATAGGAAAATAATGTCCTTTCCTTCGAATTGCCAGTCGACATACTGAAACCCATGTTTCAGCACATCGGGGTGACTGAGCAGTACCTTGTGAACCGTCCAGCTGACCAGATCGGGAGAGCTTTTAATCACCAGCGTGTTGCGCACCCTGGCAGCCAGGAGGTGCGAAAACTCATCCTTCACCAGGTTGGCAAGGGTCCAGTAACGTTTGGTTTTCCCGTCGTAGCGGACAGAGAACTTTTTGGCTCCTCCCACGAAATCCATAAACCCGGTGGCAGGATCGAACGACGCTTTTTGCCCGTCGTCACTGATGTTAACCACTGCTGCCATATCGCTTCCGGGTACTGAGGAGGAGACGCGAAGGATATCGACCAGTTGTCCGGAGGGGGTAAGAACGATATTGCCCTCCAGCCATCCGCCAAATTTGCCTTCCAGATAAGTGGAGTCATAGGGCAGGTGGTTGGTTGCCCTCCAGTTGGCAGCATCGAGGAGGTCTGCATCTTCAGGGGCAGAAATGACCATGGCGCTGTAGCGTTTGCCCCAGGCAGTGGTGGTGGATTTTGCATTTTCGATGGCCCTCCAGATCCTGCCGGCATGCAAAAGGACCGGCATAGGAGCAGTGTGGTATTCCCCTTCGAGCAGCAATCCACTTTTATTATTGACAGGTTCGCTCCAGGTTTTTCCCTGGTCACCTGAGCGGCGGATGATAAAATTTCCGTGGTGTTTCCAAGTTCCCATGATATAGAGGGCATGGCGGTGGTAGAAGAGATTGGACCAGAACTGGCCCTGGATTTCAGCAATCTTTTGCCACGATTTTCCGCGGTTGGAAGACCGGTACACAGCGGTCAGCGCCTGCTGGTGCTCTTTGGTAGCCGGGCCGAAATGGTCATGCGAGGCAATATAATCCCCGTTGGGCAGTATGCAGATACTTGGTGAACCAATATATGTTTTTGAGGAGGCCGGGATATAGTTTACAACCACTCCGGGAACCTTTGGCGTTTGGGCATTTGCGCCCAAAGTGCAGATTGCCAGTACGCCTAAAATTGCAAGGATTGCTTTCACCGACTGATTTTTTAATTAATTCTGACTTTCACCACGATCTTCCTGACATTTGCATTGTCGCCGGCTTTGACACACGGGCGGTGGGCATTCTCCGGGAAAAATACAAAAAACTGTTCAGGGGTTGCTGGCCTGTAGTTGACTTCTGCGGTGGAGAGGAAGACAATATCTTTCTCTTCGTTGTAAGGTTCTGTCACCGAGGTTTTTTCGAGCGGGACGACCCCGATTTGCTCTTCGCCGGTAACAACGTACTGGATATCGGCATATTTCCGGTGGGCTTCAAAGAGGGCGTCCTCCTCATTTTTGGTTATGTACTCATCCACATTGACGAAAAGATCGGCGCCTTCGAGTTCATAACGGCCCTTGGCCAGTGTGGCCAGGTTTTCATCATTTAAGAATTTAAAGGCTTTGTCCCACCGTGCCTGGTTCCGGAAATAGTGAGCGGCAAATTCCTTTTGGTTAATGGTTTCATCGGGACTGACATTCCAGCCCTGTTTCCATTCGCCTTTGTTAAACCATTCTGTGAGTTCATTTTCACTCCATTGGTCTGGAGTTGATTTTTGGGTCTGGTTACATGCTACCACCATGGTAAAAAGTATTAAAGTAAAAAATAGTTGGATTTTCATCTCATTATAATTGTTATTTTTTAACGGTATTCGATGTAACTCCCATGAAAAATATAATGTTCTTATTGTATGAAAATTGGTTATTCATGGTCGTTTCATTTTGTTCAAACATTTAGGCTTACGGGTGACAAAGTTAATGTAAGAATCGTAATACGTTATTTATAACGTTTTTATGCAAAATTATATTATTTTTTATAATAAAAAAATTTTGAAACAGAAATGGAATCAAAGAAACGTAATTGTTTATTTCAGGATGTTCGATACTGCATACAATGGGAAAACCCGGATCCGGTTATAAGCGGAAAAATTCTCCAGCGACAATCTCAGGCCTCACGAGGCATTCTTTTCCTCCAAAAACCGGTACATGCTTTGCTTTTTACCCGTGCATCTCGATTTAATTTCAACAGGGATTATATGACCAGGCCGTGTTTTGCATTGATTCTTCTGGGCCTACATCCTGCAAGGTTGTGTTTAAGTTCTTCCGGTTTACCGGTGCTTTTTATCATGAGATTAAAGGCAAATGATTATGCACTCTAGGTCTGATTTAACCTTTTTAAGTTCTGTGCTTTTATTCTGCACGCTGGCAGGATAATTTAGTCCCCCGGTAAAGTGCACAAACCGGGTGGATTCCGAAAAACCATACAAGAGTAGGAGCAATGTTAACACAAAACTTTATGAAAAAGATTGATTATCGCAGTCAGCATTTTGAGGAGATGAGCCATATCGCAATTAGTTTAGTGCTCAAACATTATCTTTTACTTATCCAAAATATAAGCTTCCATTCCGGAAATCACAAATACCGTGCGGTTCATAGGGTCTACCCA
>CAYMXK010000481.1:0-3489 GCA_964393915.1 uncultured Prolixibacteraceae bacterium | reverse complement strand
TGATTTTCAAATCCCTGATCTCAAAATACTCCTGGTTGAACAGCCGTATGGTATAGGAGGCTTTCTCCCCGGCTGTGACATTTCCTTTGGCATTCAGTAAAGGAGCAGGTCCATTGCCGAATGCGCCTATTACGATGCGTTTCTTTTCCTGTCCGCTTCCTTTTGGCACCAGGTTGCCGGTCCATTCGCCACCACGACGGAAAAGAAGAGAATCTCCCGGATTCAGTGCAAGGGTGTTTATCCTGCCGATAGTTTGAAACGCAGATTGTACGGATGTTCCGTCATTTCGGTCGTTTCCTGCGATATTATCCACAAACCAGGTGGTTTGGGCGTTGGTTCCCATTGCCAGGGTCAGTCCCAGAAAAAGCAAAAACTTCTTCATTTTATTTGAAATTTAGCGTGGTTCTCTCTGCAATTACCAGCGGATAATCAGCCAGTGCAAGCTGCGATACCGAAAAAGTGCCGTTGGCATTACTGAAATTTTCAAGATCGTAGACTGCCCCATCAAGAAGGTCGATCAACACGGGATCTTTCATCTGAAGACGTTCCAGGGTCACAGCAATCCGGGCCAGTTCCGGCAGGTACTCCTGGGCATTCCACGGGAGCCACCAGGCAATCAGGTTATTGCCCGACTGGTCAGAGAAGGTTGCCACCAGCGGAACAGAGGGGAAGGCATCGTCCTCCTCGCCTATGCCATAGAAGATACCCTGGTCAAGCACATCGACCTTATATTTTACATCGTTTGGTTTGTATTCCGGCTTCCAGATGGCACAGAGGTTCTGGTAAGCAAAAAAGGCTGGTTTTTCATCGAGTTCCGGATTGGTCAGCAGGCATTTTTCATTTACGCCTTTGGTTTTTACCCTAGATCCACCCCGTTCAGGATAGCCGAAGATCTCATCAATGGGCCTCAGGTTGGTGCGGATTGGTTTATCCCCTTTCCCTGTAGTATGTGCCAGCTTGAAATAGTTGCTCAGGGTGGCTTTGCAGTAGAAAATATCGGTAAAACTCTGCCTCAGGAGCCACTTGGCCTGGATGTTGAGTCCCCAGGGTGCCCTTCCCCTGAAATCGCGGGTGCTGCTGTGCGACGGATAGCCACACTCGCCCTGCCACAGCTCTATTTCCGGATTGTATTTGTTGATGACCTCCCAGAGCTCTATGGCCAGGTAAACCCGTTCTTCGGGAATGGCCCCGTAATTGTGGTAGGAGATGATATCGATCGATTTATTGTTGTCAATACTCAAAAAATCGTCGGTGAATTTGGGATCAATTCCTGCCATGGAACCTCCGATTACTTTCGAGCCAGGGTCCAGCTCCTTTATGATTTGGGCGGTTTGTGATAGCAGCAGGCCGTACTCTTTGCCGTCGGGCACACCTCCCCAGTAGTTGCGGTGGTTGGGTTCATTCCACACCTCCCAGTAATCGATCTTGTCCTTGTACCTTTCTACGGTAGCTTTGGCAAACCGCAAGAAGGCTTCCATGGCCGCCGGGTCCTTTATGGGAGGTTCGGGATGCATCCCATAGATTTCAGCCAGTGCCGGATCGTCATAGGTGGTCATTTTGGAGTAAAGTCCGTTTCCTCCGCCAATGGTAATGAAAGGGGTGATCCCATTTTTCAGGGCAATGTCGAAGGCCTTGTCGGTAGCCTCCCAGGAATAGACTCCCTTTTCCTTTTCGATGGATGGCCATGAAGCGCCGAGGCGTGTCCATTTTACGCCTATTTCGGCGGCACGGGCCACAATGCTGTCCTCCAGGGTTCCTGCCTGGATGCCGAATGGCGAGGCCTCAATTTCCGAAGAGTTCTTTGGCACCAGATTTCCGGCTTTTTTAAGACCGGTAAGTGATGGGACAGTTTCCGTCTGGCATGAATGCATCAACGGTAAAATTACCGCTATGCAGATAATCCGGATAAAATTTGTAATGTTGGTTTTCATATTTTAGTATTTGAGATTACTTCGTAAAGACTTTTCTGCCAGGTAGCCACGAATGCACGAATGAAAAAAACTCTTTTGCAATCAAGGCATGTTGCCACTTGAAACCCAAGAATTCATCAGGATTATTAAACTGATATTGAACGCTTTGTGGTTTATGGTGCATTCGTGCATTCGTGGCATCTTTTTTTTGACTTATCAGCGAGGGCATGTAATTATAACTAGTTAATCAGTTTCAGCATCTCTGCAGCAAATCTTTCGCCCATCAGCCTTTGGCTGGCAGAATTGAAATGGGTGCCGTCAAATGTGGATGTCCCTTCACTGGAAACCACCCCGGTATTGGTCAACCACCATGGTAAATTAATGATCATGTCATTAAATACCTTTCTTTCGGGCCTGTCTTCAGATAGCTGGCCGGCCACGAATGGCAGGTTGGAGACCCCAAGGTCGGTACGTAATGAGCGGATCAGTTCCTTAAGTTTTGTGGGGTATTCAGCCGACCTGGAAACATCTGATTCTCCCTGGTGCCATACAATTCCCTTCAGCGGACCGGATTTCATGGCGGCTTTTGCCCTTTTAACTGCTTCACTGTACAGGGTTCCGCCCGGTTTCCATTCATCTATGGATGTTCCGCCCTTTGCGTTCACCACCAGTCCAATCTGTTTTCCTGAACGGGATTTGGCCATTTCCCTTGCAAATGTGTACCCTGGTCCCAGCTTTTGCATTGAAAGGTCCTTTCTTATCGTGGAATATCTGTTTAACGGATTGGCAGCCTTTTCCCATTCTTTTCCCTCCGTTCCGGTGAACAGGAGTACATTCGCAAGGGTATCAGTATCCCGGGCCTCAATCTCACCCCTGCCGGCCATGTTCGACTGGCCGATCAGCAGGAAAATCTCCGGCTTGTCGGGCCGGTTGTTCATTTCTTCTGATGCACTCTCCGGCAATGTTGACTTGTGCCACAAATGCAGTACTGGAATATTTTCTGATTCCTTTGAGCTGATAATGACTTCCCTGCCCTTGTCTTCGTCATCACCCGACTGCCTGGTTTCTCTTACCAGGACAAAGGTTATCCCTTTTGTGCAATGCTTTACCAACAGATCTGTAACATCGAGCATATGCACCCCGGGTTCTTTGCCGAATGCCAGTTCGCCCGCAAAAAATGCCTCTGTCCCTACCTTTTTTATTAAAGCTTCCCGGTTGTCGAGCAATGGAGCATTTGTCCAGTTCAGTTTGTTTTCCTTCCATTTTTCTGATGGTATTCCATACACATGAAGCCTGAATGGCCGGGTGCCAGAATCAGTGTATCCACTGACACTCAATACCGCACGCTGAATTTCACCGGCGGGCTTTTTCGGTAAATCAAAATGGATGTAGGCCACTTTGTTGTTTTCGGGCCGGGATGCATCGAGGCTTACGCGAAGTTGTTTCTCTCTGCCGTAATTTTTAGTGGCATTCATGCCCCCCGATACGGTTGCATCGGCTATGGCATTAATTATTGTTTTGGTGGTATTTGCTTTTGGAATGGTGAGCAGTGCAACACTTTGCGGCGGCAGGTCGAAGG
>CAYMXK010000480.1:0-3511 GCA_964393915.1 uncultured Prolixibacteraceae bacterium | reverse complement strand
GATTCCATTTTCCATCCATCCTCATTCACATTCAGCACCATGGTATTCATTCCCAGATTCATGGCTGCTTTTTGGGTACTCAGCCTTGTCCGCAGGCTCGAGTTAAAAAATATAAGTACCATGGTTTTATTCCTGCCCAGGTGGCTGTATGCAAACGGATTCTTTTTAACGTCAAACGCCACATCGAGCGCATTCCGTAAATCTTTTATATCATTTACTGATGTGAAGTGTCTCATTATTAATAGTTTTAATATTTATCTTGAATAATTGCTTTGTTTCTTAAGACATTACTTGTCCAAATGTATCGGGATGAAAGAGCCAAGTGGAAAGTTATTCCTTCAGGTTTATGTTTTTTAAACATGGCTCATTTTATTTGTTTCAAAATTTGTCATGCTCGTTTCATTTGATAAAAAAAGTGCGTATTCCAGAGCTGGACCCTACTGCGGCCTCACTTGTCCGTTTCCTTCAATGATCCATTTGTAACTGGTCAGTTCTTCGAGTGCCATCGGACCGCGGGCATGCAATTTCTGCGTACTGATACCAATTTCGGCTCCCAGGCCAAACTGCGCGCCATCGGTAAAGGCTGTCGACACGTTGCTGTACACAGCCGCCGCATCCACCATCTTCCGGAAAGCAATGACAGCGGTTGCATCCTCAGAAACAATTGCCTCGCTATGTTTTGAACTATGCCGGGCGATTTGATCCAGTGCCTCTTCCATAGAGTCAACCATTTTGATGGCCATTTTCAGCGACAGGAATTCAGTGCCAAAAGATTCCTCCGTTGCAGGCTGCAATAAATGCTCCGGATAGGAACTTTTAAGTACTTTATAAGATGGCTCATCGGCATAAATTAGAACATCCTTCTCTGCAAGTTTTGCGGTAAGTCCTGGAAGAGCATCGATCCGTGACGAATGTACGATCAGGCAGTCAAGTGCGTTGCATACCGACGGCCGCCGGGTTTTAGCGTTAAAAACTATATCAGCCCCCTTTTTAGCGTCGCCTGAAGCATCAAAATAGGTATGACAGATACCTGCACCTGTTTCAATCACCGGGATAGATGAATTTTTTCGCACGAAATCGATTAGTCCCTGGCTGCCACGAGGAATAATGAGGTCGATATATCCATTTGCCTGCATCATCTCATACGTTTCCTCCCGCCCGGCTGGTAAAAGGGTAACTACATCATCCGGCAGGCCATGCCGCACAAGTACCCCGCGGATCACCTTAAGGATGGCCGTATTAGAGAAAATCGCGTCGGATCCTCCCTTCAGCACACATGCATTACCTGATTTAAGACAAAGTGAAAAAACATCAAAAGTTACATTGGGCCGGGCTTCGTAAATGATGCCGATCACGCCGAACGGCACTGACAGTTTTGTGATTTTCAGCCCATTGGGACGAATAGTCTCTGAAAGAATCCGCCCGACGGGATTGGGTAAGCCAGCCACATTGCGAATATCGGATGCAATGCCGCTGATCCGTTCGGCAGTCAGCTTCAATCTGTCGTACCGGGGATCATTTGAGTCCATCCTTTCAAGGTCTTTCTGATTTTCAGCCAGGATAAAGGGAGTTTCCTTTTCAGCCTCGCCTGCAAGATCGTACAATACCGTCTTAATGGCATCCTCGCTGACCATGTTCAGCATTCGTGATGCTTTCAGGGTTTTTTCCAATTGTGGCAGTATAGTCATAAATAATTCATTTTCCGTTTTCCAAATACAAATAGTCATAATGAACAAGTGGCTTCTGACGGACCGCCTGCTTTTCCTTTTCAAGCTTATCAGATCCAAACTGTGCTTTTCCAATTCCCAGATAGTGATGCTTGTCATCAACAATTTTCAACAGGTCCCCGGTTTTGAAATCTCCTTCAACGGCAATAACTCCGACAGGAAGCAGACTAACGGCCTTTTCTGAATGCAGGGCGCTGGCTGCGCCCTGGTTGATGACGACAACAGCCTTGGTAAAACTATCGGAATAGGATATCCAGTTTTTTACGCCCGAAACCGATTTCTTTTCCGGCACAAACCAGGTATGCTGTACCATTTTAGTCTTATCCATAATGTCGAGCAGGATATTTTCGCGGCTTCCGTTGGCCACGTGAACAGCTATTCCGCTGCTGGCCACTTTGCGGGCAATTCGCAGTTTGGTCATCATTCCTCCCCTCCCGAAACCCGACATTTGTCCTGACACATGGATCTGGCTGTCGTCAAGATCGGTTCTGATTTCGGTAATAATCTCCGAGCCAGGTTCACCCGGGTCTCCGGTGTAAACTCCATCAACATTGGAGAGGATGATAAGTCCTTCAGAATTTGCCAGTGTGGCCATTAACCCGGAGAGCTCATCGTTATCGGTAAACATCAGTTCAGTGATGGAGATGGTGTCATTCTCATTGACAATGGGCACTACCCCATTCTCAAGCAATGTATTGATGCAATTTTTCATGTTCAGATAATGGGCACGGCTCGAAAAGTTCTCCTTGGTAGTTAACACCTGTGCGCAGATCATGCCATGCTCCCTGAAAAAATCAGAATAGCGGTTGATCAGCTTTACCTGGCCAAGGGCAGCCCATAACTGTCTGGAAGATACCGAATCGTACTTCCGTGATGGCATAAGCACCGATTTTCCAGACGCTACAGCCCCGGAAGATACCAATACGACTTCCACACCATATTTATGAAGCGAAGCGATCTGGTCGACCAGGTGTGCTATGCGTGCTGTATTCAGCATACCGTCGGGTTTGGTAAGCACGTTGCTGCCAACTTTTATGGTAATTTTCTTATAACGTAAATCCATTAGCCCGGATTTTCCAGTTTTTCAATCTTTTTGTAGGATGCCAGCAATCCTTGTATCAGACTGGCGCTGAATCCTTTATTTTCCATTTCATTTAAACCGGTTATGGTTACACCACGTGGCGTGGTAACTTTATCGATCTCCTTCTCCGGATGGTTACCTGTTTCAAGCACCAATTTAGCGGCTCCCATAACCGTCTGCGCGGTAATAAATTGTGCAAGTTCCGCACCAAAACCTATTTCTACACCCCCCTGCATGGCTGCGCGAATGTACCGCAGGGCATATGCGATTCCGCAGGCTGCCAGAACAGTGGCTGCAGCCATCAGCTCATCGGGTATCAGGGCTGTTTTTCCCATCTTGTTGAATAGATCAATCACCAGCTCTTTATGCTCATTTCCGCTCCCGTTGGTGGAGATTAGGGTCATCGACTCCTGCAGGGCTATGGCGGTGTTGGGCATTGCCCTGAAAAGAGGTAAGTCTGTTCCTGTTACGCTGCTTAGTTCCTTCAAATCAACGCCGGCCACCAAAGAAATCAGAATTTTGTCCGTTGTCAGAACCGGAACAAGGCTCTTCAAAATTTCCATTACCTGGTAGGGTTTGACAGCTATGATGACGATATCTGCCTGCCGGGTAGCCGACACATTATCTGTGCCCACATTGACACCCTTCTCTTTCAGCCTGTTCAGCAATTCACTCCTCCTGCGGGTTACAAAGAGGTTACCGG
>CAYMXK010000479.1:0-3516 GCA_964393915.1 uncultured Prolixibacteraceae bacterium | reverse complement strand
CGGAACATGCTGTAAAAAGGGGCAATTCCGGTACCGGTGGCTATCCAGAACGCGGGGCCGCCTGAGTCGGTGAAACTGCCATACGGTTTCGACACTAGAATTGTGTCGCCCGGAATACAGGCTGAAAGCCTGGGCGTTAACAGCCCTTCCTCTTTGATGTTGAAGAGTATCCGTATCTCTGTTTCCTGGTTGCCGCTGCATATGCTGTAAATTCGTGGCGGCAGATTCTCTGAAAGTGTGATTCTTACAACCTGCCCCGGAATGAAATTGTGGTTTCGGTGATACGAAATCAGATGTACGCCGGGTGATATCTCCAGGTTCCCGGTTATTCTGACCTTTTCCAGTTCAGGTGAAAATTGTGCTTTTTTCTTTTCCATTTTTATAAATGCCGGCGTAAAACTATTCATTGCTGGTCAAACATACAACTATTATATTTACAGCCGGTTGTTTTAAAAGCAATGGATACTTTATTAAAAAATTATAAAGAGTATTGTTTTTCGAGTAAAATATTTTTAACTTTGAGGCAAGTTTTGATTATATGGAGAGTCTATTTAAAAATAGCGGGCAAAGCCACGGAGTCGAACAAAAAAAAGTCGGCCATAAGAAGCAAATCATTCGCATAATATATTTTAAAGGACCTGTTTCGAGTGCGGAATTGGGCCGGAATTTACCATTAAGTACTCCCAAAATCAATAGTTTGCTTCAGGAATTAATAGCTGAAGGATTATTAAAGGAATTAGGCCCTGGCGATTCAAGCGGTGGCCGTCGTCCTGCAATTTACGGGCTTGTGGAGGACGGCTTTTATGTTGTTGGGATTACCATTAATATATACCGCACCATTATCTCTGTTTTCAGCGCGAACACCCGTGAGATAAGCGGGCCGCATTATGCCCCGGTGCCCATGCAGCGTGATTTTGCCATGTTTGCCGAAATTAACACAAAACTTCAGGAGATACTGGAATCACTGGGAGTCCCTTCCCGGAAAATAATCGCCATCGGGATGGAAATGCCTGGCCTGGTAAATCAGGAGCATGGCATGAACAAGACCTATTTCCCTGAGATAGAGAATCTCGATGAGAAGATTGCAGAAATATTTGGATTCCCCGTATATTTTGACAATGACGCCCGGATCAGGACCTTCGCCGAACAACAATTCGGTTTGGCCCGGGACAGGCAGAACGTCCTTATGGTGCATGCCGACTGGGGAATTGGGCTGGGTATTATTATTAACCACCAGCTATATACCGGTAAGTCGGGTTTTTCCGGTGAGTTCGGTCATATACCGATGATCGAAAACGGCGAATTGTGCCACTGCGGAAAACGCGGTTGCCTGGAGGCCATTGCCTCGGTAGCTGCTATTGCCCGGAATGCCCGGCAGGGGATTGAGGCTGGAAATGCCTCGCTGTTATATAACCTGGTTAAAGGCGATCTTGAGAAAATTGATGCCGGATTGGTCATCCAGGCAGCCAGATCGGGAGACCAGTTCTCCATCTCCCTGCTTACTGAAGTTGGTCAATGGCTGGGTAAGGGAATAACTTTTCTTTTACAGGTTTTCAATCCTGAACTGATTATTGTAGGGGGAAAACTTGCCGAAGCCGGCCAGTTCCTGAAAGCTCCCCTGAACCAGGCACTTTTTACCTATTCCAATCCGGATATTTCGAACGATACCGAGGTAGTGTTCTCTGCATTGGGTGTGAAGGCTGGCACCATCGGAGCAGCAGCTTTTGCAATTGATAAACTTGCTCAATAAAAAATTATAACGTATATGACTACAAATTTTTCAAAAGTTGAACAGGCTTTTTATGCTGAATCAGGCAACTATCAGATTTCTTCCAGGACTCCCTATCTCCTGGTCGATAATTTCCCCAAACTCGGATTATTGTCTGCTCTCAGTTTTTTAGAGTGGGCAATTGAAAATCCGGAGGGTGTTGTAACCCTTCCCATAGGGAAAACAGCCTTGCATTTCCTTAACAACACCAATATTCTACTCGAAAACTGGGATAACAAGCGCGGCAGGGATTTGCTGGACAGATACAGTCTCGGGGGCAAAGGAAAACCCGACCTGCGGGGTCTTCAGCTGGTGCAGGCGGGTGAATTTTATCCGATTGATTCAGCTCAACACAATAGTCTTTGGAACTTTGTCTACAATTACTATATCAAGGGTTTCGGAATGGATGAGTCCAAAGCGTTGCTCATCAATTCAAATTCGGTTGCGTTGGCCGACGGCAAAAGTTTCAAGCAGGTTTTCCCCGATTTTTGTATCGATTTGAGCCTCCGATTCCGTGAAGCCAGAAATCAAATGGAGAAACTCCAGCAGGCATCAATTTTTCTGATAGACCATTGGTGCGATAATTATGAGGAGGAAATACGCGATAAGGGGGGCATTGGGTTTTTCCTGGGAGGAATCGGCCCCGACGGGCACATTGCGTTTAATACGCGTGGAGCTAATCATTATTCCCCAACCCGGCTTACAGGCACAAATTTCGAAACTCAGGCAGTTACAGCAGGCGACCTGGGGGGTATTGAGGTTTCCCGGAACAGGCTGGTAATTACCATCGGACTGGGTACTTTAACGTTTAATCCCGCCAATAAAGCGATTGTTTATGCAGCAGGTGAGGCAATTGCCGATGTTATCCGTGATTCTGTGGAAGGTGAACCATGCAATATTTATCCGGCCACTGCTCTGCAGAAACTGCCCAATGCCCGGTTTTACCTGACCCAGGGGGCTGCCGTAAAGCTATCCGACAGCATCGACCGCTACTATTTTAATACGCCATGGAATCATCAGAAATCTGAAAGGGCTGTGATCGAGCTTTGTAAGCGCATAAATAAATTCGGGCACAAAGTCACACCAGATGAATTGAAAGCTGACAAATATTGCAGCCATATTCCGGATCTGGATGATAATACCGTTCAATCGGTCATTGACTCGGTTACAGCAAAAATCAGAAGGGGAATGGCACGTGAAACCAACGAAGTGTTTTACCATACCGGCCCGCATCACGACGATATCATGCTGGGCATCATGCCCGTAACCAACCGTCAGAGCCGTGATGCATCCAACGAAATGCATTTTTCGGTTCTTACTTCCGGCTTTACGGCTGTGACCAACACTTTTATGCTCGGTTTGCTTCGCGATACTTTGGCGCTTATCGGGCATGGGAAGATAGAAATGATCCATTTTCCTGACTTCTTTGAGCAAGGCTATAAGTACAAATGGGATAAGGATGTTTACCACTATCTCGACAATATAGCAGCCAAAGACGAGGAAGGAAAGCGCAGGGGCGTTTGCCACCGGTTGGTGAGGGCAATGGTTGGAGTCTGGAACCTTCAGAATGTCGACGATCTGCTGGCCGCAATAAACGATACCATAAGCGTGCTTGAAAATAGTTACGATGGCTCCAGGAACCCTCCCAATATTCAGAAATTAAAAGGTATGATCAGGGAATTTGAGGAGGAACTGGTATGGGCCCACTATGGCATTGCGGTCAAAAATGTACACCACCTGCGGCTTGG
>CAYMXK010000478.1:0-3523 GCA_964393915.1 uncultured Prolixibacteraceae bacterium | reverse complement strand
GGTTGCCGCCGGAGATATTGTGCAGTTCATCTTAGATGGAAAAATCGTGTATGAGCTGAAACGGGGAGATGTGCCAACCGTCGAGGGAATGGCCGAAGGAGAGGGAAAACCCATTGCATGGGGGGAGGCGCCCTGGACAATTTATAATGAGGGTTATTTCGGTTTCAGGATGACCCGCAGTCACCATGTATACAGTGATTTTAAGGTTTATAAGCTCATTGAAAAATAACATTTGTTCGATTATGGTGCCGATATCATCGAATGGGAAGCCTACAATGCTGCCTTGTCGGGCTACGGATTGGACGGCAAAACTTTTCTCTATGCCAATAAACTGAACCTGGACACCCTCCACCGGGAAGATTATCATTCAGGGGTGAGGACCTCCTACCTCTTTTGCTGCCCGTCGAAATTGCCGGGTTTCATAACCGGCATAAACCGCTGGATATACACGAAGGATGAAACCGGTGGCAGCCTGTATATCAACCAGTTTATCGACAGTTCGGTGAAGACCCGGATTGGCAGGGAAACAGTAGAGTTGGAACAGCAAACCGAATTTCCCTGGGAAGGCAAGGTGAACCTCCTTTTTCGTTCGGATCTCAGGAGGAAAATCAGCCTGAAGATAAGGATTCCCGGGTGGAATGCACGCCAGAGGCCGCTTCCGGAGGCTCCCTATTATTTTAATGACAGCGCTGGCAATGGGTTCGCGGTTACATTCAACGGGAAAACCCTCCGGGGCGATGATCTGGTAACCCCGGATGGTTACCTGACCCTGCATGAAAAGTTCAGCAAGGGAGACCACATTGCCATTCATTTTGATATGCCGGTACGAAGGGTATATACTGATCCGGTCGTATCGGCCAACGCCGGCAGGGTGGCCCTGTCGAAAGGACCTGTGTTGTATTCCCTCGAAGGTGTTGACAATGATTTCGATGTTTTGGAAATGGTCCTGCCTGCAGAAAGTGATGTGAGGCCTGAGTTCAGGCCTTCCCTGCTGGGAGGCTTACAGGTATTGACCGGAGCCGGGCTCTCTGGTGACAATCCGGTGCATTTTGTGGCCATTCCCTATTATGCCTGGCAGAACAGGGGGATTTCGCAGCTGTCCACCCTGCTAATCGAGGACCGGTCAGTGACCCAAATAGAGGAGGCCAAGCGTGAGATAATGAACACAGATGGCTAATCATTTGAAAAGAGATTGTAATATTGTATAGAAATTGAATCCGGTATTAATAAACCAGCGTATGAAAAGACATCTCCTGAATTTGACCCTTCCGCTTCTCCTGTGCGGTCAGGCATGGGCAGAAGAAAAGCCCAACGTTTTGTTTATCGCCATCGACGATCTCAACGATTGGGTAGGTTGTCTGGGCGGGCATCCCCAAACCCTGACCCCCAACATCGACAGGCTGGCGGCACAAGGAATGCTGTTCACCAACGCGCACTGCCAGGCTCCCATTTGCGGACCATCGCGCGCTTCCATCATGACTGGCCTTTATCCCTCCAATTCGGGAAACTACCTTCAGTTGAGCGACCGGGATATCAAAAAATCAAACGACAGGACGGGCAGTGCCATATTTCTTCCCGATCATTTCGAAGCCCATGGATACAAAACAATGGCCGTGGGAAAAATCTACCATGATGGTGATGGTGCAAAAACATTTGATGAGTATGGGGGTGTATTTGAAAAGTTTGGGCCGAGACCGGCACAACGGCTCAAGTATGATCCGGCCTGGAAGGGGAAGGATGCAGGCGGAACCCAAACCGACTGGGGGCCTTTCCCTGAGCACGACAGTCAGATGCCTGATTACAAATCGGCAGCCTGGGCGGTGGAGAAGCTGCAGCAAAAACACGAAAAACCATTTTTTCTCGCGGTGGGCTTTGTAAGGCCGCACGTGCCCTGGCACGTTCCGCAGAAGTGGTTTGACATGTTCCCTGCCGCCAATATAATTACCCCTCCGTATAATCCAAATGATTACGACGATATCCCCGAAATGGGGAAAAGGGTGAATTTTGCGCCAATGATGCCTACCACCGAATGGCTGATAGAAACCAACCAATGGAAGGATATGGTGCAGGCCTACCTGGCCTGCGTGGCATTTGTGGATGCCCAGATCGGGAAAGTACTCGACGAACTGGAAAAATCATCCTACGCCCGAAACACCATCGTGGTTTTATGGTCCGATCATGGCTATCACCTGGGCGAAAAAAACAGAACAGCCAAACAGTCGCTTTGGGACCGTTCTACCCGTACTCCGCTAATTATTAAAACATTGGATGGGGTGCCGGGACAAACGTGCAATGCGCCCGTGCAGCTTCTCGATATGTATCCCACTCTGGTGGAGCTGTGTGGTCTGTCGCCGGTGGAATACCTCGACGGAAACTCCCTCCGGCCGCTGCTCCGGAACCCGGATACAGAATGGGCGCACACGGCCAAAGTGATGTACGGGGAGGGTAATTCTGCCATTGTGGGTTACCGGTACAGGTTAATTCAGTATGAAGACGGATCGAAGGAGTTGTATGACCTGAAAAGGGACCCGCAGGAATGGAAAAACCTTGCCGGTAAAAGAAAGTACGGTCCGGTGGTCAGGGAGATGCAGAAGGATATTCCCCTGATATGGGCACCTAATTCGGCCCATTCGGTTTATCCATTTAATGAATACTTCAGGGAGAAGTAGAAAACGGAGACGGGAAAACGGCCCCGATTCAATCGGGGGGAGACGGGAGACGGGAGACCGGAAAATGGAGACCGGAGGACGGCCCCGATTCAATCGGGGGGAGACGGGAAAACGGAGACGGGACCTCAGTAGGGGCGAATCTTGTGTTCGCCCAGTAGTCGGTAGTCAGGAGAACGGAAACCGGAGAATGATCATGCATGAGGAGATTTTCGAATGTACATATTAAAATGAGATGAATAAAACAGGATTTTTATTTTTTGCAGCCTTGTGGTTTCTGGTGTTTGCCTTTACGGGCAGTCTGACCGCCCAGGAAGGTGCAGGGACTGTGGCACCTGCAGTTGCGGATGCCGATACGGTGGTAACTTATAGAACGATCGGTGACGTTTCGTTGCAACTTTTTATCTTTTACCCAGGAACTGCTGAACTGCAGAAAGCCAGTCCTGCCATTGTTTTCTTTTTTGGAGGAGGCTGGAACTCAGGTACTGTAACCCAGTTTGAACCACATGCGAAGTACCTCTCTTCGCTGGGAATGGTAACTGTACTGGCCGATTACCGGGTGAAGCAGCGGCACGGCACCACTCCCTTCGAAGCGATAGCTGATGCAAGGTCGGCCATGCGGTTTTTGCGCTCAAACGCTGCTGCGCTGCACATCGATCCCGAAAAGATAGTGGCTTCGGGCGGATCCGCCGGGGGGCACCTGGCAGCTGCCACTGCCTTCCTGAAGGGTCCTGATGATCCCGGCGACGACCTGTCAGTCTCAACCGTGCCTTTTGCTTTGGTTCTTTACAACCCGGTTGTCGACAACGGCCCCGAAGGCTACGGCTATGAGCGGATAGGGAACAGGTACACTGAGG
>CAYMXK010000477.1:0-3527 GCA_964393915.1 uncultured Prolixibacteraceae bacterium | reverse complement strand
ATATGCCGCTTCTTTGGTTTCGACTTTCTCATTTTTAAACTTTTTAGTGTTATTTAAATTGGCTGCCCACAGGCGGCGTCTTCAGTGCATCACCGGAAGACAAATTAAGAGTGATGCTGCTTACTCAACCAAACCACTTAGCAAATAACTTAAATGAACGTTTTTATTATTTTTTCTTTCCGGGTGCTCCCTTTCCAGCGGGGGCTGCTTTTCCGGCTTTTGGCCTTTTGGCTCCATATTTCGAACGACGCTGTAAGCGTCCCTCTACACCAGCGGTATCCAAAGCACCACGTATAAGGTGGTAACGGACACCTGGAAGGTCTTTCACCCTGCCACCACGGACAAGGACAATTGAGTGTTCCTGAAGGTTATGTCCTTCACCGGGAATGTAAGCGTTTACTTCCTTACCATTGGTTAACCGGACCCTGGCTACTTTGCGCATGGCTGAATTCGGTTTTTTTGGCGTAGTCGTATAAACACGCACACATACCCCCCGACGCTGCGGACATGAATCTAAAGCCGGAGATTTGCTCTTGTCGACTTTACTTTGTCTTCCTTTCCTTACTAACTGTTGAATCGTTGGCATAAATACCTGTTTTTTTTATTCTTCTTTGTTAATATTAATTTTTAAAAATGGACTGCAAAAGTATTTAATTTTATTGAATTTCAATGCTTTCAGAGGCAAAAAACCTATTCACGCTCTAAAAACGGCACGCAAAAGTACAAATTTTGAGATAACGCCAAAGGCACGTTGTAAAAAAATGTGAAATTTAGCCTATTTGAAGAAAAATAATATCAATGAGTTAAGATTCTGTCGCGAACCACTGAAGTAAGTGGTTGGACCAGTCTTTCTATCAGACGCCTGTCATTGGTAACAATTTCAGCAACTCCAGTCATTTCCTGGTTAAATGGCAACTCTGTCCCGTAGTTGGTCAATAACCCGTTCTGTAATTCAAGTTCGGCAGTGTAAAAGGCCCCCTGCGGACTATTATACGGCACCAGGGAAATGGCTGCGATCTGCCCTTCAAGCATTCCATATTCGAGGTGTGGATAATTATCGAGTTTGATCTTTACTCTCTGTCCTGATTCAACTTTACCTGATCCTGTTAATGGAATTTCAACCCTTCCTATAATTATGGTATTTTCTTCGGGCACGACCGAAAAAACAGGGGTGCCATTGGATACCTGCTGGTTTACGCTCCAGATGTTGGTAAAGGTAACGGTGCCTTCTATAGGGGTCTTAAATACATAATTCTGCTCCCAAACGGAGATCTGGGCAATCAGGTTATCAAACTTTTCACGCAGTCCGGCCAGTAACCGGTTGTTTTGCTCCCCCCTCTCCGCCTGCAGCTCTGCAACCTGCCGCTGCATTTGGTTGATCTGGTTCCTTGTGCTGGTCATATTGGCAATGGCTGTCCTATGGTTCAGCTCATTACCCAAATATTCCGATTCCGATTTTTCCAGGTCACTGGCCGAAATGACATTCTGACGGGCCAGTTCTGTGTCACGGTTATATTGCCTGCGGCTAAGCTGAAGCTTATCATCGAGTATCCTTGCCTGACTTACAAGCTGATCGAGGTAACGCTCCTGATCGGCAACCTGCCGGCGAAGCGTTTCCACACGCTCCCTGTACAAATCGAACCTTGAAAAGTTCACATATTCGCTGCTGTGACTCACAAAAGCAGTATAATAGGAATGAATTTGCCCCAACATAAGGTTCTCCTCAAATTTCAGACTGATGAATCCTTCCGGTGCGTCAAACATCCCGCGCACCGTATCAAGACGGGCCTGTAATGTATATACATCGCGGTAAAAAGCAGGATTTTCCAGGATGGCCAGAACAGTTCCCGTTGATACTCTTTGCTGATCTGCTACAAACAGATGGTCAATCTTTCCATCGGCCCTGGCTACCAGTGTAACTGGCGGATTTCTGGAAATAATCGTAACCCTGCCTTTGATGATATCCGGATATTTGAAAAAATAGCTGCCCGCGAACAATACCAGGACCACCATTGATACCAGCGCTATGCCCCACCTGACAATCCAGCGGGGAGGGGTACCCAGAATCTCCTGTACTTCCTCGCTGCGTAGCTCTATCTCTTTATGGTCTGTCATCTGATTAAAACAAATTATTTTACATCCCAAAACATATTGTATACATTGTACATCCTGTGTCAGCTGCCCAGCTCGAGCTGGTTTTTAACAAGATGGTAATACGTTCCCCTTCTGGCAACCAGTTCAGTGTGGGTTCCGGTTTCTGCGATTATCCCCTCGTGAAGCACCACGATCTGTCCGGCATCCTTTACCGTACTTAACCGGTGCGCCACCACAACCACCGTTTTACCCCTGTAAAAATCCGAAAGATTTTCAATGATTGCTTTCTCATTGCTGGCATCAAGGGCATTGGTCGCTTCGTCCAAAAACAAAAAGGCCGGATCTTTGTATACTGCCCTGGCAATAAGTATCCGCTGCTTCTGGCCCTGGCTGAGACCCACTCCGTCTTGTCCGATTTTGGTATTGTACCTCAATGGAAGCCGTTCTATTGTTTCCCGTATACAGGCAATTTCAACGGCCCTGAGCAACCTGGCCTTATCAGGGACAGATTCCCCCAGGGCTATATTGTTGGCTATCGTATCGGAGAATATAAAACCATCCTGCATAACTACTCCGCAATTGCTTCTCCACCATTCCATTGAATACTGGTTCAAATCAATGTTTCCCAATAAAATTCTTCCGTCGGAAGGGGGATAAAAACCCAGGAGCATCTTGATCAGGGTTGTTTTTCCACTTCCGCTGTGGCCTACAATGGCTGTTACCAGGTTTTCGGGTATTTGCAGGGTGATGTTGGAGAGCACTTTTGGCGATTTGGGTCCTTCATACTGAAAAACCAGGCCTTCCACCTGCAGTTCCCGTCTGGAAGGCAATTCACGGTTTTTCATCCTTCCGGGATCCTCTTCGTTGTCCTTTGCATGAATCTCCCCCAGCCGGTCGAGGCTGATTCTTGCATCCTGTGCAGCTGTTACAAAGGCAATAAAATCCTGAATGGGACCATTGAGCTGTCCTATGATAAACTGAACAGCTACAAGCATACCCAGAGTCATTTGTCCTTCAAGAACAGATTTGGCCGCAACAAATATGATCAGTATATTTTTAGCCTGATTAAAGAACACCGATCCGGCCTGCTGGTTCTGATGAAGCATGAGTGCCTTTACACTCACCCTGAATAGCCTTGCCTGTATGCGTTCCCATTCCCACCGCTTTTGTTTCTCACAATTGTTCAGCTTAATTTCCTGCATTCCGTTAATGAGCTGGTAGATGTTGCTCTGATTGGCAGATGCCTCCTCAAACCGTCTGTTGTCCAATTCCTTGCGCCTTTTCATAAAGAGAAAGATCCAGGCTGCATAAAAAGCACTTCCGCCATAGAAAATCGCGAGGATCAACCAACTGTAGTAAGCCAGCACAAAGCTGTATATTACAAATATGAAAATGCCGAAGGACATATTCACCAGATTAACGGTAAGGAAGGT
>CAYMXK010000476.1:0-3540 GCA_964393915.1 uncultured Prolixibacteraceae bacterium | reverse complement strand
TTTTCTTTTTAGAGATTTTCAGCAGACCCTTATACCCAGACAGTCTTTTAAAAGAAGTTAATATAAATTATTGTTGTTAAGATGCATTAATATGCACAAATAGATTATATTTGTGCAAAATAGTGCGTTTTATGAATGTAAGAAAAACTATACTTCTCCCTAAACAAGCCAAAATTATGGCTGAGTTGGGGGAGAATATGAAGATGGCACGGTTGCGCAGGAAGCTTACTGCCGGGCAGGTTGCCGAACGGGCGGGTATCAGCCGCCGCACCCTGGTTTCAGTAGAGAAAGGCTCCCCTTCAGTGGCCATGGGAACTTATGTGCAGGTGCTGTTTGTTTTGGGGCTTGCTGACGATCTGTTGAATGTGGCAAAAGATGACCTGCTTGGAAGAAAATTGCAGGATGCAGGTTTGGTTTCTTCGAGGAGGAGGATAAAAAAAACTTAACGAAATATGGTGGCAAAAAAAATATTTGTTTACGCCGGCTGGGAAAACCTGAACAGTCCCACTCTGATGGGTATTCTCAAAACAGATCAGGTCAGGGGGAAAGAGATTTTTTCGTTCGAATACGACAGAAACTGGCTCGGATTTCAGGGGGCCATCTTACTTGATCCGGATCTAAGCTGGTATTCCGGACCACAGTTTTTGCCGGATAATAAGATAAATTTTGGTCTTTTTATGGATTCTTCGCCCGACCGGTGGGGAAGGGTTTTAATGCGGAGACGCGAAGCGCTTATGGCCAGGATGGAAAACCGGTCACAAAAAACGCTGCTTCCATCAGATTATTTATTGGGTGTTTATGATGAACACCGGATGGGAGCACTCCGTTTTAAAGTTTCACCCGATGGCCCGTTTTTGAATGATAACCGGAAACTGGCAACACCTCCATGGACATCCATACGCGAATTGGAGTATGCCAGTTTAAAACTTGAGGATGATGATTCTGCTGATGATCCTGATTACCTCCATTGGTTAAACCTGCTCATTGCGCCCGGTTCTTCGCTTGGAGGAGCAAGGCCAAAAGCCAGTGTTGTGGATAACAACGGCCATCTCTGGATTGCCAAATTTCCCAGTAAAAATGATGAAACTGATACAGGTGGATGGGAAATGGTCGTGCATGAACTCGCGAAAAAATCAGGAATTATTTTGCCAGAAGCAAAGATTCAGAAATTTAACAGTCAGAGGTACACATTTTTAACAAAACGTTTTGACAGAACTTCAAAAAGCAGGATTCATTTTGCCTCTTCAATGACAATGACAGGCCGGAAAGATGGTGATGATTTTCACAGTGGCGCCAGTTACCTCGAATTGGCAGGAATAATTATTCAATATGGGGATATTAATCATGTAGATTCCGATTTGGAGGAATTATGGAAAAGAGTTGTGTTTAGTATTTGCGTAAAAAATACCGACGACCATTTGAGAAATCATGGTTTTCTGCTGGGTAAAAATGGCTGGAGATTGTCACCTGCCTATGATATTAATCCGGTCCCAACCGGCACAGGTTTAACCCTTAATATCAGCGATGATGATAATTCTCTAAATCTTGAACTTGCAAAAGAAACAGCCGTTTATTTCAGGATTGGAAGCAAAAGGGCAGATGAGATAATCCATGACTGTACCAACGCTGTAAAAGATTGGCGTGAAGTTGCCTCAAAATATGGAATTCCCCGGAAGGAGATGGATCTGATGTCGGCGGCTTTTGAGCACTAGTCCCGAATTAGTCAATCATTGCACTGACATGCAAATTTATCGTAATTGCAGTTCCGATATTATATAAAAATACCGGATCTATAAACTTAGTATTTTTTGAATAGCAGCCGGTTTTTTCAGGATTGGAAGCAAAAGGCAGATTTGTGGTTTGCACCATGCTATACTTACTTTGTGCTTCATGGCGCTTTTTCGGATATTAGTAGCCGTTTATTTCAGGATGGAAGCTAAAGGGGAGAATCCGGTCCCAACCGGTACAAGTTTAACCCTTAATATCAGTGAGGATGATAATTCTCTGAGTCTTATACTGGCAAAATAAGCAGCCGTTTATTTCAACCAAATAAATTTGAAATTGTTTATCTTTATAGTTTGGAAAATTTAAATTTCAGAAAATTATGACGGGTAAATTCAATATCAATCGCAGAAAGTTTATTTCAACAGGTGCCGCCTTAGGTTTTGGCATTCCATTAATGGGGAAAGCCATTCCTGCAACCACACCGGCTTCGGACCTGCAGCCGGAAGTTAAACCGGAATGGCGCAACAAGCAGTCGGGTATGGCCTATCGCCGGTTGGGAAGTACCGGATTGATGATCTCTGAAGTTGTAAATGGTGGTGACCCCGTCAGGCTGAATAACCTGCGTGCTACTGAAATTGCCATGGAACGTGGATTGAACTACCTGGATATGGCGCCGGCTTACGGTCGTGGCGAGTGTGAAGAGAGTTACGGTAAGATAATCGATAACAGTGGCAAACGCGAAAAAGTGTTCATGACCACCAAAATTAGCGGATATACCGCGGTAAGAGACAGGTTGTACCGGGAAATATTTGACAGCCTGTCAGGCAGCAAACAGGAACATTATCAGAATAGAGCCACGGAAATGCGGGTAGCCCGCAATGTGGACAAACCCGGCTATTTTATTACCTACTGGCCCGGCCAGCCGCGTTCCTTTGAAGGAACCTTCCTGAGCAATGCCATGGCGGCTGATTATGCGCATAAAGTGGAAGGTAGTCCGAAGTTTAAGGAATTCATAGTGCAGTCGGTCGAAGAGAGCCTGAAGCGCGTGGGAACCGACTATTTTGATATTCTGATGTGTCCTCACGGCGCCGGATCATATGAAGAAGTGCAGATGGAAGAAACTTTGACCACCTTTGAACAGCTGAAAAAAGATGGGAAAGTCCGGTTTCTGGGAGTATCTACCCACAACGACCCGGCCGGCGTTTTAAGGGCAGCACGGGAGACTGGTCGTTATCAGGTAGCAATGGTGGCTTATAACATTATCAACGGCGGATACATGGAAAGAGAGATTGAGCTTGCCAGAGAAAGCGGCATGGGCATCATCGCCATGAAAGCAGCCATGGCTGTGGCTACTCACCACAAAGCACTGCAACCCATCCCCGAGTGGCGAATTCAAAAAGTAGAGAGAATTGTACCGGGAGATATGAAGCCTCCTGTAAAAGCCTATTTGTGGGCGTTGCAGAATCCAAACATATCAGCCGTAATTTCCAATCTCTGGGATGAACAACATGTAAATGAAAATCTTTCGGTGGCAGGTAAAAAGGTGGAATTGCTGCCGGGTTGATTTTTAAATACTTACTTCATACAATTTCATCAATGCATACAAAAAATCCGGTCCGCCGGTAATTGTCTCATAATGTGCGTGTTGATTTGTAGCTTTCGGAAGCGGAATTCCATCGTCAAGGAATAAATCAACACCAATGCGAGCGAAATATTCCCCGCGTTTTACGAACCTTTCTTCTCCTGTTATATGAAAAGCATTGATCATCAATTCGATAACATGCGCGAAGGCATCAGGTTTTTGTAATTGTTCTG
>CAYMXK010000475.1:0-3551 GCA_964393915.1 uncultured Prolixibacteraceae bacterium | reverse complement strand
AGGGCTTTTCCAAGATTAATGGAATCCTTTATCTCTCGTGCAAGTTCAACAGCCCTCAGATTGTAATAAAGGGAAGAATCAAATTGTCCTTGCACATTGAGCACATAGGTATAATTATGGGCAAATTTGATCTCACCAGTTCGGTAGCCTATTTTTTGGCTAAGTTTCAATGCCTTTCGATAATAATTTTTGGCTTGTTCGGGCTCTGTATTTTCGTATTGCTGCCCAATTTGAATATATAGTTCTACTGTAGATATTTCCTCCTTAGCCTTCGGCAAAAGCTTAAGCAAGCTATCCAAATCCAATATCTGTTGCCCAAAAATGGATAGGGGAAGCAAAAGAAAAAGGAGGAAAAGCAATCTTTTCATCTGTTTATAATTTGATTTTCATAGGCCATATGGAATCTCGCATGGCAGATAATCATCCCTCTGTGTGTCGCTTTGGGTCATGCTCGATTTCATAGGTTGTCCAAAGGGGAATCTAAATGCCTCCAATAATCTACTGTATTTCCTCAAAGATTCCTCTAGGTGGAAGCCCTAAGTTTCTTTCAAACTTATCCGAATTTCAAGGCTTGACTTATCCCTGTTTTACAGGATTTTTTTCTGTTAATGAAATATCCTGTTTTTACAGGATAGAATAGACCTTCTTTTAAAATTAGTTTTGGGTGAGTCTAATGTTAAAAAGTACTTGATTTTCAACGATCATCTTTCGACAGGTATGAAAACAAATTTTATTGTTGTTGTGATTTCTGTACTTGTCGTGTTTTCAATCTCTGGTTTTTCGCAGACCAAAGGGCAGAAAAAGGATGAAACACCTATTTCGGCCCAAGTTGCGGGAAGGACTTTGACAACGAGCACTTTAACTGATATTAATCTTCTCCCGGTTTATGATCTGGACAACAACAAATACACAGTTGTAAAAATTGGTAAACAATACTGGTTTCAGCAAAACCTGAGAACAACTCAATACAGAGACACAACAGCTATTCTAACTGATTTGGATGCCAGTGAATGGAAACAAACCATAGACGGAGCGTATTCCTATTATGAAAACCTTTCGAAAAATGTTGATTCTTACGGATTACTGTACAATGGTTATGCTGTATCAACGGGGAAACTCTGCCCTGAAGGATGGCATATTCCTAGCGATGAAGAATGGAAGGAGTTGGAAACATTTCTGGGCGTTGGTAAAGATGAAATAAACCGTACCGGTGGCCGCAGCACACTTGCAGGACTTGTGAAATTTTCCGATTACTGGAAAGACAATACGGAGTCCATGGAGAACACATCCGGTTTTTCAGTTGTCCCTGCCGGAACACGAAACGATTATGGTGATTTTATGGTGGCAGGTCAGTTTGCCGGATTCTGGACATCAACACTGTATGAAACAGCTGATAATTATTTATGGTATCGACACTTTTATTATAATACTTCCGAGTTTGGCAGAAACTATGTCATCAAAAACAATGGTTATTCCTGCAGGTGTTTAAAAGACTCTGTCATTGTTCAAAAAGAAAGTCTGATTTCTATAAAAAATGGAGTTTCGGATAAAATCGCAGAGTTTGCAAATAAAGAAATCACCACTTCAAATAATCTTTCAGAAGATCTGACTCACATACAAATGTGTGTGGATGTTTTGCCTCATGCCAACACTCCGCTCCCTTCACGGGAACAGGTCAATGCCAATAAATTCTACAAAATCAATCCCGATGGCACGGTTAGTAACGTGGCCACTCAGCAGCAGGGACTCACTGCATATTCTGAAAAAATGTGGACGCCGGGAGAAATCATAAAATATGCCATAGCTGATTTTAACGGTAAGCAGGAATCACTCAAGGATACTGTGCAAAAATATGCAGGTATATGGGAGAATTATGCAAATGTAAATTTTGAGTTTACTGAAAAAACAAATGAAGCGCAGATTCGCATTGGTATGGAATCTGGATCATCGTGGTCGTGCATTGGGCGTGATGCCCTGCAGGTTGCAGAGGCAAAAACAATGAATCTTGGATGGCTTGGAAATGATGCTGAAGCAAACCAACGTGTTATCCTTCACGAATTTGGGCATGCTTTGGGCTTCGTGCATGAACACAACGGTCCTGCTGCAGACATCAAATGGAAAAAGAATCTTGTTTATCAATATTACGCCCAAGCGCCAAATTTCTGGAGCAAAGATATGGTTGACCAAAATGTAATGTTCAAATACAGTCAAACCCTCACAAACTACTCCAATTACGACGAATTTTCAATTATGCATTACCCTATTGATCCACGGTTAACAACGGATTACTACAGTTATCCTTTTAATGTTGGTCTTTCTCTCACTGATAAAAAATATGCATCCATTTTTTATCCATTTCCCAATAGCACTGTAGAAGGAATTCTAGAAACAGGCGATGATTGTGATGAAATTGATTTTAGAATTGAGTATGACGCAATTGACAGAAACAGGATTGAAGTGGTACTTGCTCCCGGAATAAACAAGCATGGGAAATTAGTTGATTGGTGGAAGCAAATATCGCTTCCGTTAAAAGGAGGAAGAACTTATCGGATTGAAATGGAAGGTGGAAAATCAGCAAATTTTTCAATTGAAAGGGAAAACTTGGATGATACAAAAAGCTTCGGATTTGCAAAGGCAAAAATGTTTGGAGTACATACCGAACTAGCATTTAAATGGAATATTCTGAAAGCCATTCCCGGCGGAACCCGTATTACGCTCACCTGGAGAAACGACAGTTGTTTGTAAATCAGTCTTTAACTGAATCGAGAGTAATTTGAACTAAAAACGAATTGAATGTCAAATAAATAATAACAACTATGAAATTGATACTTATTCTGCTCTTCTTTTTACCCATGACAATTTGGGCACAGAAAGACGAAACCTTTGCAAAATTCATCATTGAAGATGGCTCTGTAATAAAAGGTTCTTCAGTGATAAAAAATTTCGAAAGACAACTTGAGGTTTATAACCTGCAAACCAATTCTGTAAAAAACAGTACAACCTTGCGTTTTGAAATGAACACGGAAGGCGCTTCAGGAGTTTTGCGCAACTTGCTTTTGTCAGGGGGAAGGATGCGTTCAGGCGAAATTACGGTGACCTACATCAGTTTAGACCGTCGGTTTGTGCGGTACAAAATAAACATGGAAAACATCAATGTGGAAGAATGTGCTGATTCGGGCGGAAGCACAATTGTTCGCTTACATTCTACGCGTATTGGATGGACTAACTATTCTTATACAAAAAAAGGAGAACAATTGGTTTCCAGTAAAAACGGCTGGGATGAGGAATCGGGGACTCCATGGATCAATTTCTGAAACATTGAGAATTGCTTAAACAAATAGGAAAATTATGAAGAAGTTATTTTACCTGCTCATCATTTTGGCAAACCCTGAATTGCTTTTCGCTCAAAAAAATGTGATTCCAACTTCGCAAATTGCAGCGTTGGATCTTTCGTTACCTGATGGTGCTAAACAGGATAAGCGATTTCTAATCACATTGGCTGCGGCAACACTTCTTGAAACGGAAGTCCATGATCCCAATATCAAACTCAC
>CAYMXK010000474.1:0-3556 GCA_964393915.1 uncultured Prolixibacteraceae bacterium | reverse complement strand
ACATTGATTGTGAAGCTCTCTCCAAATGTAACCGATGTTTCTGAGATTGCCAGGGCGGTTGAAGCACAGGGGGCAGACAGCGTTTCTCTGGTGAACACATTCCTCGGAATGGCTGTCGATTCAGAAACGCGTAAACCATTGCTTTCAACCATTACAGGTGGTCTTTCCGGACCGGCAATTAAACCTATTGCCCTTCGGATGGTATGGCAGGTATCCCAGGCTGTCAAAATTCCGGTTATCGGAATGGGTGGGATCATGAATGCTGCCGATGCTATTGAATTTTTCCTGGTGGGTGCATCTGCTGTTCAGATTGGAACTGCCATCTTCAAGGACCCGCTAATTCCTTTGCAGATTATTGATGGAATCGAAAATTACTTAAATAAACACGGTTACAATAATATTTCTGAAATAATTGGCGGGTTAACAATGTGACTTGATGATAATTCACATATGTAACCACAGGTGTTTCCTTTTTGTCTTAGTAACCAGTAATTCAAGAGTTGCGGTATGTCATTTTGTCAGTTCATCTATGTAATCATATTCTGTAAATTAATTCCATTTTGCAATGTGAACATTTCAATCTTTCGTATGTTTTCTAATGTGTAAGTTACAATCCACATAAATTAATCTTATGGCACAATTTGAAATAATCATGCCCAAACTGGGTGAAAGTATTCTGGAGGCCACCATTACCAAATGGTTTGTCAAGGAAGGCGATACAATTGAAGAGGACGACCTTTTGTTTGAAGTCGCCACTGACAAGGTAGATTCCGAAATTCCATCTCCTGTTGAAGGGAAAATTGTAAAGATCTTGCATCCGGCCAATGCGCTGCTGCCGGTTGGTGAAGTTCTTGCAATCATTGATCTTTCGGGAGAAGATGAAGAAGAAACTGAGGCTCCCACAATTGAAAATTCAGAGACAAGTAAGGCGTCGACCCCGAATACTGAAATCTCAGAAGGTTCAGATACTGCTCCCGAAGAGGTTTCAGCTAAGTCCGTCAGAAAATTGTCAAACAGGTTTTACTCTCCTTTGGTGAAGAAAATCGCAGAGGAAGAAAATATCAGTTTCGATGAACTTGAATCTATCGAAGGCTCTGGCGCTAATAGCAGGGTTCAGAAAGGTGATGTAATAAAATACCTCGAATCGAGAAAATCAGCTGCCACCGCTGTCAGCAATGATGCTCACATTTCAGCTCCAGTACATGCTTCAGGTGCTGCTGCTGCATCACCAAAGCCCAAAGTTCCGGTATCTATTGGCTCCGGTGATCAGATAATCGAAATGGATAGGGTCCGAAAATTAATAGCAGATCATATGGTGATGTCCAAACAGGTTTCTCCCCATGTGACTTCAGTTGTAGAAGCTGATGTGACCAACCTTGTTTTGTGGCGTAACAAAGTGAAGGATGATTTCGAAAAGAGACACGGAGATAAGATCACCTATATGCCTGTGTTTGTTGAGGCTGTTGCAAAGGCACTTTCTGAATTCCCGGGCGTTAATGCTTCTGTTGATGGAGACCGGATAATTCTCCGTAAGAATATCAATATTGGAATTGCTGTGGCCAAACCCGATGGAAATCTCATTGTACCGGTTATCAGGAATGCCGACGAAAAGAACCTGGTCGGCCTGGCAAAGAATCTCAACAAACTGGCTGATGCATCCCGTAGAAACAAGCTGGCTCCTGAAGATATTCAGGAGGGCACGTTTACCATAACCAATTTCGGATCCTTCAGGAATATCATTGGCACACCCATCATTAACCAGCCACAGGTAGCCATTCTTGCCACAGGAAGTATTGAGAAAAAGCCAGCCGTTCTGGAATTACCAACCGGAGATGTCATTGCCATAAGGCACAAAATGTTCCTCTCATTATCCTACGATCACCGGGTGGTCGATGGAGCGCTGGGCGGTGCATTTCTACGAAGAATTGCCGACATTCTTGAAGAATTTGACATGAACAGAGCTGTCTGATTTTACATTAATCAATCCAATAAGTAAAATGGCCCTGGCCAGTACCCGATTTAAGGTTTAATATAATATAGAAATGAAAAATACAGAAATTCCTGAAATTTATTCAATCAAAAAGACTGACAAGGAAACTTTGGCAAAGTGGTACCATCTGATGACCGTAGGAAGGAATATCGATGACCGGGCACCTAATTACCTCAAGCAGGCAATAGGGTGGTCGTACCATGCTCCATATGCCGGTCACGATGGCATTCAGCTGGCAATTGGCCAGCATTTCGAAAAGGAGAAAGATCATTTATTTCCATACTACAGAGATATGCTTACAGCCCTTTCAGCTGGTTTGACTTCGCTTGAACTTATCCTGAACGGGATTTCCAAGGCAACTGATCCGGGCACCGGTGGAAGGCATATGTCAAACCATTTTGCAAAACCCGAGTGGAATATCCATAACACGTCCTCCCTGACCGGTAACCACACCCTGCATGCAGTTGGCGCTGCCAGAGCCATCAAATACTATGGCTCGGATGCAATCTCCATCAGCAGCCAGGGAGAATCTTCGGTGAGTGAGGGATATGTATATGAAGCAATTAATGGTGCAGACCGTGAGCAGTTACCTGTAATTTTTGTATTACAGGACAACGGCTATGGTATTTCAGTGCCCAAAAAGGATCAGACTGCCAACCGCAAAGTTGCCAACAATTTTGTGGGATTTAAGAACCTCAAGATCATTCATTGCAACGGTAAAGACGTGTTTGATTCTATGAACGCAATGTCTGAAGCCAAGCGTATCATACGCGAACAAGGTGGACCGGTCATCCTGCAGGCCAACTGCGTGAGGCTGCATTCCCATTCCAATTCTGACCGCCACGATTTATACCGCAGCGAAGCAGAGCGTACTTACGTTCAGGAATACGATCCGTTTGCCAAATTCAGGAGACTGCTTATTCGCTACAAACGTTTTACCGAGGAGGAACTCGATGAAATGGACAAGGCTGCGCTTCTCGAAGTAAAGGCTGCCCATAAGCTCGCAATGAAAGCTCCAGATCCGAAACCCGAAAGCATTTTTGATTTTGTTTTACCCGAACCATATCAGGCAGAGAAATATCCGGATGGAACCCACAATCAGGAAGGTGAAAAGAAGAAATTTATAACTGCGCTGAATGAAACTCTTAAAGCAGAATTTCATAACAATCCTGATACATTCCTGTGGGGACAGGATGTAGCCAACAAGGATAAAGGCGGCATTTTCAATGTTACCAAGGGTTTACAAAAGGAATTTGGCAAGAAAAGGGTATTTAACGCTCCAATTGCTGAAGATTTTATAATGGGCACAGCAAACGGCATGTCAAGATACAGTGAAAAAATCAGGATTGTCGTGGAGGGGGCTGAATTTGCAGACTACTTCTGGCCTGCCATGGAGCAGTACGTTGACTCAAGCCATGATTACTGGCGCACAAACGGTAAGTTCACACCCAACGTTACAATCAGGCTTGCGTCAGGTGGATATATTGGTGGTGGTTTGTATCACTCCCAGAACATCGAAGGTTCTCTTGCTTCCATTCCTGGAGTGAGAATAGTTTATCCTTCGTT
>CAYMXK010000473.1:0-3556 GCA_964393915.1 uncultured Prolixibacteraceae bacterium | reverse complement strand
CGGAATATTGATTCTGGTTGCCTATAACATGAGCGAGTGGCGCTCCTTCATCTCAATTCTGAAAGGTTCAAGGTATGATGTGATTATTCTGCTTTCCACCTTCCTGCTTACCGTACTTGTCGACCTGACGGTGGCAATACAGATTGGCGTGGTGCTTTCCGCCTTCCTGTTTATGCGCCGGATGTCGAAGGGCAGCAATATTATTCCTGTTGACAGTGAATCAGACCTTATCGACAACTACGCGGATATTCCGCAGTGTATTGAAATTTATGAAATCAGCGGACCCTTCTTTTTTGCAGCCGCCAAAAAATACCAGGAGGTTTTAAAGAATTTCCAGGTACATACGCAGGTGATGATTATCCGGATGAGGCATGTTCCTTTTATTGATTCAACGGGAATCCATAATTTCCGCGAAACCCTGCATGATCTGAAACATCACCGTAAGAGAGTGATTTTGTCGGGAGTAAGGCCCGAAGTTATGGCCGAGCTGGAGAAAAGCGGGCTTGCCGAATATATTGGCAGGGAAAATATTTTTGCGAGCTTCGATGAAGCCCTTCCGGCTGCAAAGGCAGGACTGGGACCCTGCATCACGAACAATCAAACGGTAGACGCCCGATAGGGTAGTTTCATGTTCGCTGAAAATTTTTATCTTGCTGCCAAAAACCAACAGGTATGCAAAGATTTTTAGAAACCTGCGCAAATTATGTATTCCATAAGTATTCGGCCGATATCCGGGATCTTTGTCTTGTTTTTCCTAACCGCAGGGCAGGAGTTTTCTTTACTGCTTACCTGCAGAAGCTGCTTTCGAAACCAGTTATTGGCCCCGAAATTACCACCATCAACGAACTAATGCATTCCATCTCGCCACTGCAACCTGCCGACCGGCTGTTATTGATATCAGTTCTTTACGATGTATACAAAAAGGAAACAGGAACGAATGAAAAGTTCGATGATTTTTATTTCTGGGGGGAAGTCCTGCTGGCCGATTTCGATGATATTGACAAATACCTGGTAAACGCAGAGCATCTTTTTCAGAATATTGCTGAGGTCAAAGAGATTGAAAGTTATTTTGATTATCTGACCCCTGAACAGAAGGATACGCTTGAGCGTTTCTGGGGGGCACTGAAGAACTGGGAAAAGCGTGACCATGAACGTAGTTTTGTGTCGCTCTGGAGTAAATTGCACGGAGTATATAAAGCATTCCGGTTGCAGCTTGCGGAAAAACAGATCGGGTATTCGGGAATGATTATGCGCGACGGAGTTGAGAATTCCAATAAATTGGATTCCGATCTCAGCCATAAAAGGTATATTTTTATCGGGCTCAATGCGCTAAATACCTGTGAAAAGAGGTTATTCTCCCGGTTACATACTGCAGGAAGGGCTGATTTCTACTGGGACTACGATTCCTATTACCTGCAAAATCAGCTCAATGATGCCGGAAAGTTTTTGCGTGAGAACCTGCAGTTGTTTCCGGCCCCGGATGATTTTCCGGCATTGGAAGAATCATTCAAAAAGCCAAAGCAGATTGAAATAATATCTGTTCCTTCAGCCGCCGGGCAGTCGCAGGTAATTCCTGCCTTTTTTGAACTCATAGACAAGGATGAAACCGGGAAGAAGAATTTTGATCAAACCGCAGTTGTGCTTGCCGATGAATCACTTCTGTTCCCGGTTCTCGGGGCACTCCCCGCTGGTGTGGATGCCATTAATGTAACCATGGGCTATCCGGTGCAGAATTCCCCTGTGTCGGGTTTCATCTATCTGCTGTCGGCCCTTATCCGCAATACGGTTATTGAGCCCGGCAAACCTGTCAGGCTCTATTTCAGGATGGTGACCGATATCCTGAATCACCAGTTGCTTGCGGCTGTTGAACCGGATAGCGTTCAGTCAAAAATGCGTAACATGGTCACTGAGAACCGCATCTACCTCGAGCCCGAAGAACTTCAATTTTCACCTGTTCACCGGCTGATTTTTACCTTGCCAACCACAGTTTCAGGATATCCTGCCTATTTTTTGGGGATACTGGAGCAGTTGTACCGGCTGTCAGGGGATAGTGAGGAGAATCTGATTGTCAGGGAACTGATCTATCACATATACCTTGCAATGGAAAAGCTTCAGGCTGCTTTGCTGGAGGTTGAGCGAACCGACAGCGCTGCGGTTAGCCCGGTTGTTTTTTTCAGACTGATGAACCAGTACCTTGGACAGCTTTCCGTGCCTTTTGAGGGAGAGCCTTTGTCGGGATTGCAGGTGATGGGGATTCTGGAAACGAGGTGCCTCGATTTTGAAAATCTTGTGATAATTGGTCTCAATGAGGAGATCTGGCCACGTGCCTTTACAGCTCCCTCCCTGATTCCGTATAATTTGCGCAAAAGCTTTGGATTGCCCGGAATCGATGACCAGGATGCCATGTATGCCTATTATTTTTACAGGCTGATACAGCGTGCCCGTCGGGTAACGGCCACCTGGAACACCATCAGGGATGGGGTATCGGGAGGTGAACTGAGCCGCTATGGTGCCCAGCTGAAGCTGTTGTCGCCGCATAGCGTGGTAACCCGTGATTTTGATTATCCGTTTGTCAGTCAGTCTGTTGCCCCGATTAATATCCCTTCGGGCATTCATATCTCAAATAAATTGCTCAGGATGAATGCATCGGGCCGCACATTATCCCCCAGTGCCATCAACACCTGGCTCAGCTGCAGTTTGCAGTTTTACTTCCGGTACGTGCTAAATATTGCTGAACCAGATGAGGTTTCTGAGGAAATCGACCGGCGTATATTTGGCAATATCTTTCACAGGGCTGTGGAGAACCTGTACGCGCCTTATGCAGGCAGGACCTTAGACAGGAGTACCCTGAAGAGTCTCAGGAAGGATAGGATCAACATCGACAGTTGCATTCTCAGGGCATTCACCACAGAGTATTTTAAACGTCCGGAGAGTGAAGCACCGAAAATGGTGATTGATGGAAAGTCACTGCTTCTTTTTTCCACCATCCGGTCGTACATATTTAATCTTCTCGATATGGATGCAGGGAATGCCCCGATTACCATCCATTCCCTTGAAGGCAGGTTTGAAGCGCCTATAGCTATAACTGTAGGGGGAGAATCCAAAACCATTTATATCGGAGGGAAAATCGACCGGCTGGATACTGTGGACGGTAACCTGAGGGTAATCGATTATAAAACAGGCAACCTGCAAAGCGGTGACCTGGGGTGCAGACAACTGGAAGAGCTGCATGATCCGGAGATTAAGAAACAAAAAAAGGAGATTGTACAGGCCCTGGTGTACAGCCTGATCCTGAAAAAGAGATACTTTCCAGATCAGAAAATAACCTCAACCATCTATGCCATATTGAAGCTGAACGATGAGGAGTTCAATCCTTCCATACGTGTCGGCGGAAAGATCATGGAGATAGGTGAGATTCTTCCGGCCTGGGAGGAGAATCTGAAAGACATCCTGGAGCAGATATACTCTCCGGAGTCTGTTTTTACACAAACCAGATTTGTGGAACGATGCAGTTATTGTCCCTACAAGCTGATTTGCGGGCGGTGAGCGGCTGGCG
>CAYMXK010000472.1:0-3558 GCA_964393915.1 uncultured Prolixibacteraceae bacterium | reverse complement strand
CGCGAAATAGAAAGACTAATAGGTCTAAGTTATGATCAGTTTACCCGTTCCGTTTTACTTGCTCAGGGAGATTTTACCGCATTCCTGAAAGCCGGGCGGGATGACAAGGCAGCTTTACTCGAAAAATTAACCGGTACGGCTATTTATTCCGAAATTTCAAAATCGATATATGAGAGGACCAAAGCTGCCGAAGCCTTTTTCCAGGAAATAAATATACGATTAAAGGGTATATCCCTTCTCGATGAAGCCGCAAAAGGGGAAATCTACGGACAAATAAGCGAGCTTGAGAGACAACTTAAAGATATGGATAACCGGCAGGAGGGCTTGCGGAAAGAATTGGATTGGTTTCTTCAGAATGAACGCCTTTCCATCGAAGTTTTAAATGCCGGGAAGGCGTTGCAAATGGCCGAAGAACTGAAGACTGATGCAGCTGAGAGAATTTCCACGCTTAACCTGATTGAACAGGTACAACCTGCCGGAAGCCTGGTTGCTGCCAGAAACGAAAAGACGGCCAATTGGAAACAAAAGCAGGAAAGTTTAGAGAAAAACAATACTTTGTTGCAACAGCTGGATGAAAAACTGGCGGAACTCAAATTTGCAGAGGAAGTGGCTGTCCAGGCAGTAAACCAGGCAGAACAGGCCATCGCTTCAGTACAACCGTCAATGAAACTGGCTGCTGAACTCGATACACTTATAGTTTCCCAATCGGGGCTTTTGGCTGATGCCCAGCGGGAATCTGAGATTGCAGGGCAAAAAGTCAGGGAACAGGAAGCTCTCCTTTTGACAAAAAGCAGTTTGTGTAAATCTCTGAATGATGAAATCCGGGAGATAGAAATCTGGCTTGACGAAAACCATACGCGTCAGCCCATTGTGGAGAATCTCCCGCTGATCGAATCCGAATTGAAAAATGCGAAAAAATTACGCGAAGGGGAAGCTAAGGGATTGTCTCAGATGAGTGCTGTGAAAGTTTCTTTGCAACAGGTCTTTGATGAGGCCCAAAAACTTGAAGCAGGAAGTAAAACAGAAAACGATAGGTTGGGTGAGCTACAGAATCTGATAGGGGATATGGAGGCTCAACTTAGCGCTATGGATTCAGGCGGATTGGAATCAAGAGAAAGAGAAACACTCAGTCTGATACAACAACTCACGGAAGCCCAATCCTGTTGGGAAAAACTTTTTGAATCAAAGAATAACCTGGCACTGTTAAAACAAAAGGCAGAGTCAGCGTCAGGAAAACTCGAGACTGCAGAAATTGACCTTAAAGAGGCTACTGCATTTTTATCTGAAGCTGGCATTCGCCGTGATCAGACAAAAACTTTGCTTGCCCAGGCACAGTTAAGGGCTTCCGAGACTGCTGAATCCCTCCGCGGCCAGCTTGTCAGCAATGAACCCTGCCCGGTTTGTGGTAGTCACAATCATCCTTATGTAGCTGCTGACCAATCGTTTCACCCTGTTCTTATGGAGCTTGAAAAGGAATACGGCAAATGGAGCAGAAACTACGACGAATGGGTAAAGAAATGTGCCGGATTAGAAAAGGATTGCCTGAATTTTAAGACCAGTCTGGAGCAAATGGGCCTCGAGGTTACAGGCTCCGAAATGCGTATTGCCGGTCTAAAACCGCAATGGGATGAATACAAATTACCCCCTGCAATTTATGTATCGCATGATACAATTCGTTCCGATGCCTTCAGAACTGAATTGGCTCTGATAAGAGAGGAGGGTGTATCCTTGCGAAATCAACTGGATGTATATAAGAATTTGGCTGCCGGCCTGGAAAATGGCAAAGCTGAACTGGTAAAGGTAAAGGAGGCTCAGGCCAATTCTGAAAAGCTATTGGCGGAGATGCACCACCGGCGGAGCCTTTTACGTCAGGAGGAGAGTCAAACCGAAAAAAGCATATCCGCCTTCAGGGAGGAATACCTGGAAAAGATTGCCACCTTAAATAGCTGGTTTGTGCAGCCCGGATGGGAGGAAAAATGGGCTGGAAACCCTGAAATATTTGTTGAGAAACTGCAGAGATTTGCGGAGGTTTGGAATAACAAGGGAGAGAGTCTGAAGGAAGCAAGGAGAAAACTGGAGGTAGTGGGTGCGGAAGAAGTAATGCTGACCGATCAACTGGCAGAATCACGGAAGAACCTGGCTGCGGTTGAGAAAAGGCTGGCCATTGTGCAGACTGAATATTCCCGGTTGGAGGATCAGCGAAAGTCAATTTTTGGAGGAAGGCCATTGGAAGAGGTTGAAACCGCCTTTAAGCTGCAATTGAATAAGTGCAGGTCTGAATTACTGGAGGCACAGAAAGGGGTTAGTCTGATCCAATCTGAGAAGGACGGTTTACGAGGGATTCTGCGGCAGCTGCAGCATGACCTTGAGCTACTCCAAAGTGAAAAAGAGGAAGCCAGTAGCACTTTGGTGGAGTGGATCCGGAATTTTAACCTGCAAAACGATCAAATAATAAGTGAGGGTGAACTGCTTTCTCTCCTGAGCCTGTCTGCCGGTTGGATTGCTGAGGAGCGAAAGGCACTTCAGCAAATCAATAACAATATTCTAACCGCAGTTGCCACTCTCACCGAAAGGGAGGCCCAATGGAAAAGACATTTGTCCAACCGTACGGGGGATATGGAAAAGGATACCATGGAACAGAACCTGGCAATACTTGGGGAAGAGATTAAAAACCTGACGGCTGCCAAAAATGAATTGGAATTCCGTTTGAAGGAGGATGAAAACAACCGTAAAACTGCCGGAGAGCTGTTTACTGAACGGGAGAAGAGGGGAGAAATTCAGGAGAGATGGCAGAAACTTAATGAAATTCTGGGATCTGCCGATGGAAAAAAATTCAGGCAGATTGCTCAGGAGTACACACTTGAAGTGCTTCTGGGATATGCCAATGTGCATCTTAAAGAACTTTCGGCCCGTTATGAACTCGAAGTAGTGCCCGATTCCCTGGCATTGCAGGTTATCGATCGCGATATGGGAGATGAAGTGCGCTCGGTCCTTTCACTCTCCGGGGGTGAATCCTTTTTGGTCTCCCTGGCACTGGCCCTCGGGCTTGCATCCCTTTCCTCGAACCGTATGAACGTTGAGTCGCTTTTTATTGACGAGGGATTCGGGTCGCTCGACCCGTTGACGCTCAACATAGCCATGGATGCCCTTGAGCAATTGCACAACAAGGGGCGTAAGGTGGGAGTCATCAGCCATGTCCAGGAGATGACCGAAAGAATTCTGACAAAGATCGAAGTTAAAAAACTTTCAGGCGGGAAAAGTAAGATTTTAATTACCAGCAGCTAAATGTTAAAAGACCTTAAAAAAACAATAAAAAGTAACTTTTTAGCAAATTTTTTTCTTTTAGAATGAACCTTTGTTAAATATACTCGTTTAATGATTTGTAATTAAAATTAAACAAGTATGAGGGATTTTACTAAAATTATGAAAAATCTTCTGAGTTTCCTCAGAATTAAGCTGTTTTTAGCGTTGGCCCTGGTGATGACATTAAGTCTTGCCACTAATGCGCAAAACACAGTAGTGGATGTGATCGTCAACAGTCCAAATCATCAGACCCTT
>CAYMXK010000471.1:0-3559 GCA_964393915.1 uncultured Prolixibacteraceae bacterium | reverse complement strand
GCCGCAGAATATTTTGATTATTTTATTCTCTACGATGGTGACGCAAAAGTGCTGCAGGTAAGGGTTTTTAACTACCAGGCCACGCATGGCCATGGCATAACCTCCCGGGGATGGCTCCGGCAGTTCACGGGGTACAATGGTTCCGGAAAACTCGATCCCGGCAAAAACATCGATGCCATTTCCGGTGCAACCATTTCGGTTAAGGCAATTTCCAGTGATATTGAAGATAAAACAAGGATGTTGACAGTTTTTCTTCAACATCCTTGAAATATGTTATACATCAGCCATAAAAGGCTGACTATCCCAAAAAGAATTTAGTCTTTTTATTTGCCGGCCAGCCAATCCAGAATTTTCTTATCATCAGGCTTGGTTGCCGGAGAGATACTTTCTACCAGCTGGCCATTTTCATCGATCAGGAATTTCTGAAAGTTCCAGGTTACGTTGTTGTCAGATTTCCCGTTTTCCGTTTTCGTTGTAAGCCATTTGTACAAAGGATGCATGTCGCTGCCTTTTACAGATATTTTAGACATCATGGGAAATGTTACACCAAAACTTGAACTGCAAAAAGTCTGAATGTCTTCATTGCTTCCCGGCTCCTGGTTCATGAAGTTATTGGCCGGAAACCCCACGATTACAAATTTGTCACTGCCATAAGTTTCATACAACTCCTGAAGCGTTTTGTATTGGGGCGTATTGCCGCATTTTGAAGCAGTATTTACAATCATAACCTTTTTACCCTTAAGCGAGGCCATATCGAATTCAGTGCCATCAATGGCCGTGACTGTAAAATGATGCAAATTTTTCGTCTGGGCGGAGGCCGCCAAAACTGTCAAAAGAATTATTCCTGTCATTAAATTTCTCATTTGTCTATATTTAATTTTCACTCCTATAACGCCGTAGCTCCTGAATGGTTTAGATTCGCCCCGGGTTGTTAATAATTTTTTCGTCTTAATTTGAAGTGGTTTATCTATATTTGGCATCGGGAAGCACAAGCTGCATAGTTTATGGAAAATTTTATTGTCTCAGCACGAAAATACAGACCGGAGTCATTTCGCTCAGTTGTAGCGCAGGATTCGATTACTTCTACATTGAAGAATGCGATAAAGTCCAAACAATTGGCACATGCCTATCTTTTTTGCGGACCGCGTGGGGTGGGTAAAACTACCTGTGCGCGCATTTTTGCCAAAACCATCAACTGCAGCAACCTTACTTCTGAGAACGAAGCCTGTAATGAGTGCGAATCCTGTGTGGCATTTAACAAAAGCCGCAGCTACAATATTCACGAGCTGGATGCAGCTTCCAACAATTCGGTGGATGATATCCGCAATCTTATTGATCAGGTGCGGATTCCTCCGCAAATTGGCAGCTACAGCGTCTATATTATTGACGAGGTTCACATGTTGTCATCGCAGGCTTTTAATGCTTTTCTGAAAACGCTTGAAGAACCCCCAAGGCATGCATTGTTTATTCTGGCCACCACCGAAAAACACAAGATACTGCCAACTATCCTGTCGCGCTGTCAGATATTTGACTTCAACCGCATAAAGGTGGGCGATATTGTAAAATATCTGGAGTTTGTCGCTGGCAGCGAAGGCATAAATATTGAACACAGTGCCCTCAATGTGATTGCCAACAAGGCAGATGGTGCCATGCGCGATGCCTTGTCGATTTTCGATCAGATCGTCAGTTTTTCCGGTAAGGATATCTCTTACCAGGACGTGATTACCAATCTGAATGTCCTGGATTATGAATATTATTTCCGCCTGACTGACATGTTCCTTAAGAATCAGGTGTCTGATACGCTGGTAATCTTTAATGAAGTGCTCGACAATGGTTTCGAAGGCCAGCACTTTATCAGCGGACTTGCCAGTCATTTCCGTGATCTTCTGGTTAGTCGTGACCCGGTTACTGTTCAGCTGCTCGAAGTGGGTGGCGATATCAGGGAACGATACAAATCACAGGCTTCTGTTTGTCCGCCCGACTTTCTCGTTGAGGCCATAAGACTTAGCAGTGAATGTGATTACCAGTATAAAACAAGCCAGAACAAACGGTTGTCGGTTGAGCTTACCCTTATCAGAACAGCACAGCTGACCTTAAAAAAAAAATAGCTGACGAAGCTGGAGATACCCAGCTTGAACCTATCTTTAGTGAGCCTGCAGCAGAGCCTGCAGAGCGGAAAGAAGCACCCAAAACTCCACCGGCACCTGTAAAACCTGCCTTGAAAAAGCTCCCAGGCCACATGAACGGACCCTCCATTAAATCTGTTCTGAATGGCGGACCAATGGGTGAGGAGAAACTCTCCACCATAGAGCAGCACCAGCTGTATACCAGGCAGGATTTATTTGAAGAATTTACGCAGGAACAACTATCTGCCAGGTGGAAAGAATACCTTACTACGCTGGAGGACCGGCCAAATATGAAGTCCACGCTTTCACGCACCCCCATTTTAAAGGATGACGGAACTCTGCTGCTCATGATCGATAACCATGTTCAGGAGGAACTTATCAGGAGCATTAAGCCACAGCTGGTTTCCTGGCTGAGACGTGAACTGAAAAACTCATCTATCGATTTATTTATTGAGATAAATGATTCAGGAACCCAAAAGTTCGCTTATACCGATGGGGAAAAGTTTGAGGAAATGCTGCAGAAGAATCCTGATCTGGCCATACTTAAGCAAAGGTTCAATCTTGATTTCGAAGGCTAATGGCTTCAGGGGGCAAGGCGCCTGATGTGCCAGCCGGTATCCGTTTTTTCGAAGGAAAACCGGTCGTGCATCCGGTTTTCACGGCCCTGCCAGAATTCAAATCTCACCGGATTTAGCTTGTACCCTCCCCAATGCGCAGGTGCAGGAATTTCAGTGTCCTGAAATTTCTCCTCAATAGCCTCAAACAGATTTTCAAGATGTTCGCGGGAGGGAATTTCCTCACTTTGTGCCGATGCCCATGCGCCAATCTGGCTGGAGCGCGGCCGCGAACTGAAATAACTCCCGGTGATTTCACGGGAAACCTTTTCCACTTCGCCGGTAATGCGGACCTGCCGCTGAAGTTCGGGCCAGAAAAACAAAAGCGAAGCCCCGGGGTGCTGTTCAAGTGATTTTCCCTTCTGGCTGTTGTAGTTGGTGAAGAAGATAAATCCAAGGTTGTCAAATGACTTCAGGAGGACTATCCGCGACTGCGGATATCCATCCAGGCCAATGGTTGATACCGACATGGCGGTTGGTTCGGTTATCCCTGAATATATGGCTTCATCAAGCCATTTCCCGAAAAATATGAACGGGTCATTTCCGATATTACTGATATCGAGCGTCCCCCTGGTGTATTCTATTCTGATTGATTCCAGATTCATCCTAAAAATTAAAATAGTTTTTTATCTTTTATTCTCTAAACAATTTTTTTATGAGCTTGTTTAAATTATGAGTTGAAAGTAATTAAAAATGAAAGACATGAAAAAACTATTTGTATTAATGTTCGCAATTTCAGTGGGATTTACTGCTGCAAATGCCACCGGGAAATTTGCCGTTGGTGAAAAGGCGGTGCATACCGACGTGAAAATGACCGAT
>CAYMXK010000470.1:0-3563 GCA_964393915.1 uncultured Prolixibacteraceae bacterium | reverse complement strand
GCGGAATAATACGCATGGATTTGAGCAAGACGGTATTTACCTGCGAAGACCTGGGTGAAAATATAGTAACGCTCTATGTGTATGATCCTTTCGGAAACGTGGACAGTTGTACCGCCATAATTACCATTATCGGAAACGAACCGCCCGTTGCGCAGGATGATTTCTCAAAAGCACTGGCCAACCAGAATACCCTGTTGCTCCCGTTGATCAACGACAGCGATCCGAATGGGAAAATCGTTTCGTCGACACTGACAATTATCACTCCGCCAATACATGGTACATTAATTATCAACGGAGAAACGGGTACCGTAATTTATTTGCCGGATGAAGACTACCTGGGTGAGGACTCCTTTGTTTATTCAATTTGCGACGATGGAATGTATTGTGAGGTGATGTGCGATACCGCCCGGTTCAACATCCTGGTTGTGGCGGAAAATCTGGCACCGGTGGCTGTCAATGACAGCCTTCAGACAGGATGCTTCCCTGTGACAATTAATATTTTACGCAACGACTATGATCCTGATTTAGATGATATCATATTGAACCTGCGACTGGTCAGCCAACCTTTGTACGGTGATGTCACCCTCCTGCAGGATGGTACACTTACTTATACACCCCGGCAAGGCATTGTGGGCCTCGACAGCATCCGCTACGAAATCTGCGACAACGGATTCCCGGCAAAATGCGACACGGGAACCGTCTATATCAGGATATTCAAAGACGAAGATTGCGATGGTTATCCGGATGAGGCGTCTGATGACTTCTTTATCCCCGAAGGATTCTCTCCCAACGGAGACGGAGTGCACGACTTCTTCCAGATTGTAGGGATTGAGGACTTCCCGGATGCTAAGATGATGATATTCAACAGGTGGGGCAATAAATTATTTGAAAAGGAAAAATATGGCAATCTCAGCTACTGGGGATCTCACGAGGAAGCCTGGTGGTGGGGATACTCAGAAAGCCGTTGGAACTTAGGCGGAGGAAGAGTGCCGGTAGGGAACTACCTGTACATACTTGAACTGGGTAATGGAAAGATATTCAAAGGAACCGTAATGGTATCCTATTAAGAATTGCTTGTCAATTCAAAAAATATTCGTAGATTTTCGGAGTTATATTTACGGGACTTAAATTGGTGGTGAAAGAGATTAAAATATATATAATTCTTCTTGTTATTTTTACTGCGACCCTCACTGTATCGGGACAGCAGGATCCGATATTTACCCAGTATATGTTTAATACCCAGGCGGTAAACCCTGCCTATGCAGGTATGTGGGAAAAGACCGGATTCATATCGCTTGTGCGCAAACAGTGGGCAGGTATCGACAAGTCACCCTTCACCCAGATGGTCTCTTTTCACAGTCCCATGCGCAACGAATACGTGGGCGTCGGACTAAATGTGATCAACGACAGGTTTGCCTATGAGGAAAGATTGAGTGTTTTTGCCGATTATGCCTATGAATTGCTGTTAACACCGCAGCGGCGGCTCCGTCTGGGAATGAAATTCGGGTTCATGAACTACCAGAACCCCCTCACTCGTTATAAACTATACCCCGATGGCATTTTCGATCCGGCATTTCAGGAAGACATCGACCTCAAATTTCTACCCAACTTTGGCGTAGGGGCATTTTATTACAGCGAAGACTTTTATCTGAGCTTCTCTATTCCCAAACTCGTGAAAAATGATTTTGTGGAGAACCGGAACAACTATTCCACACTGGCTGAAGTCCGGCATGCGTACTTTTCAACGGGTTATGTATTCCACCTGAAACCTACCCTTAAATTCAAGCCTACCATGATGATGAGAGCGGTAATGGGGGCACCTGTACAGATTGATTTTTCTGCCAACTTCCTGATTAATGAGAAACTGTGGCTGGGCACTATGGTGCGTACAGGCGATGCGCTGTGCTTCGTGGCCCAATGGATCTTCGACAACAACATCCGCATCGGATACGCTATGGATATTACCTTCACTGAAATATACAGGCAGCAGAATGGAACCTATGAAATTACCATGAGTTATTCCGTCGATTTTTATGGCCGCAGCTATGTACGGGCGAAATATTTCTGAGTGAACAGTGAATAGTTAACAGTGAACAGTGAACAGTCATTAGCTCTTAGTAGTCAGTAATGTGTAATGTGTAATCAGTAATCAGTAATCAGTATGTCAGCAACCCGAAACCCGTTTTCACTTTTCATTCTCCGTTCTTCGTTCTGCAGCCGGGGCTTCGACTCCCCCGATTCAATCGGGGCAGCCACCGGACAGCGACCTGCCTCCGGTCTCCGGTCTCCGGTCTCCGGTCTCCGGTCTCCGTTTCCCGCACCCTATAAACAATTTGTATGACCCATCCCGTCGACATCTTCCGGTTTTGTCCGCGCTGCGGTTCAGCCGCTTTCAAAGCAACCGGTGAACGATCCCTGGCCTGTCAGAACTGTGGCCTGCAGTATTATATCAATTCGGCAGCAGCAGTGGCCTGCCTGATTTTCAACGAAAAGGGACAGCTGCTCCTTACCCGCCGGGCCGTAGAACCTGATATTGGCAAGCTGGATCTTCCCGGAGGATTCATCGATCCGCTTGAGACGGCTGAAGAGGCTGTTCGACGGGAGCTCAGGGAGGAACTCGGACTGGAAGTCAAAACGCTCCGCTACCTGACTTCCCGTGCCAATGAATACCACTTCTCGGGAATTACGGTATTTACTACCGACCTGGCCTTCAGGGTGGAAGCCATTTCACTGGAAAACCTGTCGGCCAACGATGACATCAGCAGTTTTGAATGGGTGATCCCATCCGAAGTTGATCCGGAAGAAATACCTGCCCGTTCGATACGATACTTTGTAAAAGAAATTGCTGAAGATGAAACGAGTCATGGTATACCGCCCCACATAGACCGAACATTTTAATGACGAGTTCCATCGAAATGCGTAAGCATTCTATCGAATACCGAAAAACAGACACTGGTAATGAGATAAATACCTTTAAAAACTAATCATTAAAGTAATGAAACGATGACTGAAAAAATAAGCGCAATCGATGCTTCTATCATTATCATATACCTGTTAGGCATTCTGGTAATAGGCGTCATGTCAGTCAGGTTGAAAAAAATGACCAGTGACGGTTATTTTTTAGCTGGTCGCGGACTGAATTGGGTATTGGTTGGCGCTGCCTTATTTGCATCCAACATTTCGACAATTCACCTGGTCGGGCTCGCGGCTTCGGGTTATAACGAAGGCCTGGTCTGGGGTAATTTTGAATGGCTGGCATCTATCACACTTATAATGCTGGGTTTGATCTTTGCTCCGTTTTATTTTAAAAGCAAAATCTCCACCCTGCCCGAATTTCTGGAAAAAAGGTATGATTCCCGCTCAAGAACTGTTCTTGCATTTATTGCCATCATAGGTGCATTGTTTGTGCATATTGGGATGAGTTTGTATGCCGGGGCAGTGGTTTTTGAGACATTTTTTGGAATTAATGTCCTGACTTCAATACTTGTAATATCCATAATAACAACAATTTATACTGTTCTTGGCGGATTAAAGGCAGTGGTTGTTACCGAAACCATCCAATC
>CAYMXK010000469.1:0-3587 GCA_964393915.1 uncultured Prolixibacteraceae bacterium | reverse complement strand
CTGGAAATCAGGTACTTCCTGGTTCCCCATTCCCCGTATGGTCCGGGCCACATGAGGTAGCCTGCCTTGGTGGAAATAATCAGCTCATCGCGGTATGGCCTAAAATCCTGCTGCATATATTTCCCGAAGTTTTCCTCGGCCGAACCCGGCGGCGGGCCATAATTGTTGGCCAGGTCGAAATGTGTAATGCCCATATCGAAGGCCCGGCGCAGCAGGGCCCGGCCATTCTCAAATACATCGACCCCTCCGAAGTTGTGCCATAAGCCCAATGATACGGCCGGAAGTTGTAAGCCCCATTTTCCGCAACGGTTGTAGAGCATTGAATCGTAACGCTTGTCGTCAGCCTGATACATAAGTAGTGAAAATTGTAAGGTTGAAAAATTAATGTTGCCGGAGCTAACCGAAATCGAGGATTTCATTTTTCCTGTAGACCGTTCCTTTGAAGTGGGCAATTAACTCCTCCTTTTCATTAACAATGTCGATGAGGTAGGTGGCCAGTCTGTTGTGGAAAGATATCTCTCTGGCGATGGCAGTGACGGTTCCCGATGCCACAGCCTTGAAAAACGAGATTTCAGCACTGATGCCCAGTGCTACTCTGCCATGTGCATTGGAAGCCACGGCAAATGTGAAATCTGCCAGTGTGAATAAGGCTCCCCCGTGCAGTATACCCACACTGTTCATGTGGATGTCCCGGATTTCCATCCGGGCTTTGGCAAAACCCGGCGACGCTTCAATTAAACTGATCCCGCAACTCCTGGCAAACTGATCCTTGTCAAATTGCGTCTGATATTTGGAAAACTCTGTTTGCAAACCAGGGCTTGTATTTAAAATCCGGGGCATTTATAAAATTACCCCGGATCTTATTTATCTAATCTCTTTGCATAGCATCATCGAATGCCACATCCGACGGTGTAAAGTCTGAGTAGCGCACAAATTCGCAGGCTTCGGCAGCGCCGGCTTCGCGGTTCATGCCGCTGTCTTCCCACTCTACCGAAAGAGGGCCTTTGTATCCGATGTCATTCAGCGCGCGGATGATGTTTTCAAAATCGATCTTTCCGCGGCCCAGGCTTCTGAAGTTCCAGTACCGCCGGTTGTCACCAAATTCCATGTGTCCGCCGAAAACACCTACTGCTCCCGGAGCATCATTCCAGTAAACATCTTTCATGTGAACATGGAAGATGCGGTCACTGAATTCGTAGATAAATCTCACGTAATCAACACCCTGATAGCCAAAGTGGCTGGGATCGAAGTTGAAACCAAATGCCGGATGATGGTTCAGCGCTTTCAGTGTCATATGTGCAGAATGGATATCGAAGGCGATTTCGGTGGGGTGCACCTCCAGGGCGAATTTTACACCCAATTTCTGGTATTCATCAAGAATGGGTATCCATCGTTTGGCAAAATCTTCATAGCCTTTGCTGATCATCCCGGCCGGAACCGGCGGAAATGAGTAAAGCAGGTGCCAGATCGGACTGCCGGTAAAACCGACTACTGTATCGAGTCCCATACTTTTGGCAACGTGAGCGGTCTTTATAACCTCCTGGGCTGCCCGCTGTCGGACTCCCTCCGGATCTCCGTCGCCCCAAATGTAAGGGGGCAATATGCCTTTGTGCCGTTCGTCAATGTTGTCGGATACGCATTGTCCAACCAAATGGGTTGAAATAGCAAACAGCTTCATCCCGTATTTTTCAAGCAGGGCTTTGCGTGCATCGCAGTAAGCCTGGTCGGCTTTGTCGATTTCCATGTGGTCACCCCATGTGCAAAGCTCCAGCCCGTCGTATCCAAACTCCTTGGCTTTCTGGCACATGGTCTCAATGGGAAGGTCGGCCCATTGTCCCGTAAACAGTGTTACTGGTCTTGCCATATAAAATAATTTATTAATGTTTAATGAAAAATTATGATTGTAAATCCTGAAGGAGCGCGAAGGCACTCCCGGAGGGTCGTTGATGCCTTATTCAGGCCACTTGTACCATTTTTGGGTGTCGTTGTATCCCGATTCTACCACCAGGTCGATAAACTGCATGCCACGGATGCCATCTTCGACGCCAGGGTAGTCCAGCCACTCGGGTTTTGGTTCTCTGCCATCCAACCTGGCCATAAGTGTATAGGAAAAATTGCGGTAGATGTTGGCAAATGCCTCCAGGTATCCTTCCGGATGTCCGCCCGGTGTCCTGGTATTGGCAACCGCAGCTTCGTTCATCCATGCTGTTCCTGTGCGGTAGATCTGGGTAGGTTGATCAATCCATTTTACAATCAGGGTGTTGGGTTCGTGCTGCAACCATTCGAGACCGCCTTTTTCACCGTAAACCCTTATACGGATGGCATTTTCCTCACCTGCAGCAATTTGGGTGGCCATTAATACGCCCCTGGCACCATTTTCAAACTTTAAAAGGGCAGCGCCGTCGTCGTCAAGCATGCGGTTGGGTACAAATACATTCAGATCGGCGCATACCTCAGTCGTTTTTAAACCTGTAATATATTCAGCCAGATGGTGTGCGTGGGTTCCTATATCGCCCATGCAACCTGCCTTCCCGGAGCGTTTGGGGTCGGTCCGCCAGGAAGCCTGTGGATTTCCTGAATCTTCAACTTTACTGGAGAGCCAGCCCTGCGGATATTCCACATAAATTTTGCGGATTTTCCCAAAAGCGCCATCAGCCACCATTTTCCGTGCATGTTTTACTGCCGGATAGCCTGAATAGGTGTGCGTCAGTGCTAATAAAAGCCCTGTTTCTTCCACCTTGGCTTTAAGCTGAACCGCTTCTTCGAGCGTGAAAGTAATGGGTTTATCTATTACTACGTGAAACCCGTTTTCAAGGGCCATCATTGCCGGTCCGAAATGCACAAAATTGGGTGTAACAATAGTTACAAAATCCATTCTTTCCCCTGCAGGAAGCTTAGCCTCCTTTTCAAACATTTCCTGGTAACTGGTGTAAACGCGGTTGGCAGGAACAAAGTATTCGCGGCCGGAGTCAACAGATATCTGCGGGTCAATACTGAATACGCCACATACCAGTTCAATCTGTCCGTCCATAAATGCTGCAAGGCGATGGACCGCTCCAATAAAGGCGTCTTTTCCGCCGCCGACCATTCCCATTCTTAATTTTCTATCCATAATGATTACAGTTTAGATTATCTTTTGAAGATCATAAAAATAGCAACTCTTTTTCAACCTTGCAATAACAGGAGATTTATTTGGGCGTAAAGTGCGGATAGCGACGTATTGTAAAAGGTTACCCCCTGATTGACCGGACGAATTTTTCGATGATGTTTGCCAAAGGTAAAGGTTGCTGAAGGGCTTTTACGAACGCACTGCCAATAATTGCCCCGTTGGTATAACGGCACGCATTGTCGAAGGTGGCTTTGTCGGATATTCCGAACCCGATCAGCTGTGGATTTTTCAAACTGAGGTTTTGAACCCTGGTGAAATAATCGGAACGGAAGTCCTCCACTTTTTTCCCGGCACCTGTTGTAGATGAGGAGGATACCATGTATATAAAACCACTGCTTATCCTGTCGATTTCCAGGATGCGCTCATCGGGCGTCTGCGGAGTGATCAGGAAAATGTTGTGCAGCTTGTTGTCCTCAAA
>CAYMXK010000468.1:0-3599 GCA_964393915.1 uncultured Prolixibacteraceae bacterium | reverse complement strand
CTTCCATTGAAGGCATATCGGATGCAAATTTATTGATCTGAGCAATAAACAGGAACAGAGTGCCTCCGAATACGATTAATACCACCAGCGTACTCAACAGTGAGGCTATGGCGCGAGGTATCTTTATTTTTTCCATGAGGTTGCAGAGGGGAACCATCAGGAAGGCGAAGAAAATTCCAAAAATGAAGGGGATTAAAAACGGAGCCCCCCAATAGAGAAAGACTACAATGAGCAGGATAAATAATAAAATCCTATTGATGTTTGCCAGTTGTTTCATCTCATTATAATTGTTAATTTGTAAAGGTATTCGATGGAACTCGCTTCACAATGATCCATTTCCCGGTAAACCGGGACAAGTTGTGAGGCAAAAGTTTGCCATGCTCGTTTCATGGTTCATGTTTTTAAATACCTGCTTTCTCCATCCAAAACAGCAACAGAACTATCAGGGCGACTGCAGGTACAACCACCACCCAATCGTTTACCTTTAAAAGTCGTGGTAAGGTAATATCTCCGAAGTCGCCTTTTTTTAGTATGCCATCCTTTAATTTGGGGTACATTACCGCAAAAATCCAGGTGCCCAGAACTATACCGGCAAGTCCACCCACTATGGCATCCAGATACCCGTTGCCTATGGCACCGGCAATGGTCCCGGGACAATAGCCAAGAACGGCAAAGCCAACGCCAAAAATAAAGGCGCCAATAACATTCTTACCCACCGAGCCCTTCTTGAGTGAAAGCTGAATCCAGCCCATCGACTTCATAAAATATATCCCGATCATACCTGTGGCAACTGCGGAAAGCATAATTTTCGCAACCGTATTATCGGTGAGCAGCAACTGACCAACAATTACATCGTATTTGGTTGCACCGCCTTTGTGCAGCAGAAAGCCGAACAGAATGCCAAAACCCAGGCCAAAAAACAAGGGTCTTTTATCCGGGGCTTCCTCTAATTGTGGTTCAATAGTTTTCTTGTCCAAATTGTCCATATTGTCCATATTTAAATTGTAATAATCAACCCCAAACTGGCAAAATGCAACATGGTAAAGTTGTATACAGATTCCACATCTGCTCCACCTTCTACCATTCTGTAAGCTGCCTTTATTTTCAGATACTCAGTAATTGGTATTTTCCCCCCTAAGTATACGTCAAAAGCTCTTCCTGGTCCACCAGCCAAACCGTCTCCATCAAAAAATGCTGACCAATTATTAAATTTGTATTCTGCATACAAATTCACCAACGGAACAAAGCCCAAATCGACCTTCTTATCGCTTATATCATTAGCTGTTAAGCGAATTTCTGCATCCCTGATTTTAGCAGTAAGGCCAATACCGACAATCCATTTTTCAGATCTGATAATATCTCGCCGGTATGTCACTCTGTAACTGTTGAATTTATAGTAAGCATCAACATTTTGACCCTGAGGAAAAGTCGTGCTCTGAAACCTGATATCAAAAGGGGCAGCGCCCTCATAATTTACACTTAGGGGTGCATACAATAAAAATAAATGGTTCTTTTCCCGGAAACGATAGCCTAGTTTTAAGCTATAGTAAATTGCTGGTCCCTGTATTTGAAAATCTTTATACAGATCAAAGGCAGTTCCCTCTTCGTTTGGGATTTGAACCTTGTTATAGGATTGGGCAACCAATCCGCCTGACACATCCAAACTAATCTGGCTGTAGGTTTGGACGAGCAACCCCGAAAGTAGTACCGTCAGTAATATTTGTTTCATTGTTTATTTTTTTAAACGAAGACTTTAAAAATCAAATGTGCAGCAATAATCCCCCCGATAAAAAACATGATGGCCGAAATCCAGCTTGAAACGGCAAGTTGCAGTGTGCCGCTGATGCCGTGCCCACTGGTGCATCCACCGGCGAAACGTGAGCCGAAGCCTAGTATGATGCCTCCTGCAACAGCCACAAGCAAACGCAGAAGTACGCTGTCACCAAAGGTTGAAGCCCAGAGTGAAGGAACCCAAACCCCGACCTGGAAATCGTCTGAGATGATGGCCGAAAGGAATGACCCTAAAACAACACCCACAACCAGCATCCACTGCCAGTTTATCTCAAGCTTAATTTTCTTATAGTAGGGTCTTTGTTCTGCTTTTCCTCCTGTAATAAAATTTTCAACCATCCCCCCGGCGCGGGCAAATGTGGTGGAAGTGGCAATGGGTTTGCCCGATATCAAAAAACTCAGCCAGCTCAAAAGCCCTATACCAATGCCGGCAGCATAGGGCGACCAGAAGGTATCGGTTAAAATTGAAGTAAATGATTCCATATTTTACTGTTTTAAATGAACTTCACTCCTTCAACCTTGAATAAAACCTTGAACCGTGGGGAACCTGACAAACATTACAGCGTTGGGTGTATCCTGCAGCGCTATATCCGGTTATACCTCCTGCAACGTTGTACTGGTTTCTAAACCCGTGCTGTCTCAGAATACTTACACCCAGACTACTGCGATTCCCTGAGCTGCAAATCAATATAATCGTATCTTCCTTGTGTAGTTCTGAGTGTCTTTCACGCAAATCGGCCACAGGAATATTGATGGCTCCTTCAATGTGGGCGTCTTCATATTCGAGGGGAGCCCTTACATCGAGCAAAACGAATTTTTCCTTACCTGTGACCATGTCGTGTAAATCTTCTGCTGAGATTTGAGTCACATGCCTGGTTTTGTAACCTTTGGTAACCCATCCGGCAATACCGCCATCCAGATATCCCACAATACGATCCATACCAACACGTCTGAGCCATACATTGGTTTCTTCGGCTTCTTCAAAACTGTCTGATACCACCAGCAGGTCTTTGTCAAGTGGCAATACCCATCCTGCAAAAGTGGGAAGGTTTCCATTGATGTCCAGGCTCCACGAACCGGGAATGTGCTGGCTTCCAAAAGCAAGATAGCTGCGGGTATCAACAACAGCAATGTTTTCTTTATCAGTTATTTCTTTGAATGTTTCCGCGTTAAGCTCTTTCATGCGGGGTAGCTCCGAAACAAGTACAGCCCCTTTGCGGTTGATGTCGGTACAACGGCTAAAATGGTCGGGCGCAGGGGGCATATTTTCGGTAAGCGACTTGATGAACGCAGCCTTATCCCTGAGTTGTAAAGGGGCGTTGTATTTTCTTTCGTAGCCGATGGTTGAACGCCACTTGGCACCCATTGCCCGTCCGCAGAGGGAACCGGCGCCGTGTGCAGGAAGTACTTCGCAAAAGTCGGGAAGCTTTAAAATCTTATCAAACAGACTGTGGTATAATTTACCGGCAAGCTCTTCGGCCATATCGGGGAAAAGGTCGGGACGCCCTACGTCGCCCACAAACAGGGTATCGCCCACAAAGGCACACACAGGGTCTTCGCCCCGGGTTGTATCGGTAACTACATAGCAAAGGTGCTCGGGCGTATGCCCGGGAGTTTCCAGCACTTTAATAACAATATCTTCTATTTCAATGGTATCGCCTTCACTTAAAGCCTCATGTTCGAAAGTGCATTTGGCCGATTTGGCCACATAGATTTTTGCACCTGTTTTCTCAGCAAGATCCATGTGTCCCGAAACAAAATCGGCATGCAGATGGGTTTGCAGGATATGGGTGATTTTTACTCCCATC
>CAYMXK010000467.1:0-3607 GCA_964393915.1 uncultured Prolixibacteraceae bacterium | reverse complement strand
CATCGGGCGTCTGCGGAGTGATCAGGAAAATGTTGTGCAGCTTGTTGTCCTCAAATGCCTGCAGGTAGTGGGCAGTGTATTCATCGATGGGCAGATCAGGGAGTATTACTCCGTCTATCCCGCACTGATGGCACTTCCTGCAAAAACGCTCCACACCAAATTGGAGCACCGGATTAAAATAACCCATTAAAACCAGCGGGATATCCACCTGATTTCGAATATTTTCCAGTTGCTGAAACAATAACTCCAGCGACATGCCATTCTTCAATGCCACGTCACTGCTTTGCTGAATCACCGGCCCGTCGGCTGTGGGATCCGAAAATGGCATGCCCACCTCAATCAGGTCGGCACCGCTTTTCTCAAGTTCCTTAATAATGGTTACTGTATCTTCGAGCTTCGGGTAACCTGCCGTAAAGTAAACCGATAGAATTTCCCGGTTTTTCCGCTCAAACAATTGATTTATCCTGTTTTTCATATCTTTTAGTATCCAAAATAGTCGAGATAGGTTTGCATATCCTTGTCGCCGCGCCCTGAAAGGCAGATTATGGTAACCTCATCAGGATGAAGTTTTATTTTTTCCAGGGCTGCAAGGGCATGGGCCGATTCAAGCGCGGGGATAATTCCCTCCAGTTGCGTGAGGAGCAAGGCTGCGTCAAGCGTTTCCTTGTCGGTGGCATTCAGGTATTTTGCCCTGCCGGTTTTAAAAAGGTGTGCGTGCATTGGTCCGATACCCGGATAGTCGAGGCCTGCCGAGATGGAATAGGGCTCCGTAATCTGTCCGTCTCTGTTCTGCATCAGAATAGTTTTGGCTGCATGCAGAACGCCGGGGCTTCCAACTGCCAGGGTAGCTGCCGTTTCGGGCGAATCGATGCCCAGTCCTGCGGCTTCCACTCCAACCAGTTCAACCTCCGGATGATCGAGATAATGATAGAAAGCGCCGGCTGCATTGCTCCCACCTCCTACACATGCCATTACACGTGTTGGCAGTTCTGAACCTGTTTTTTCGAGAAGCTGGCTTTTTGTTTCCGCACTGATGACCGACTGAAATCTTGCTACCATATCGGGATAAGGATGGGGTCCCACCACCGAGCCAATAATGTAGTGTGTGTCTTCGGGATTGTTGATCCAATCGCGCATGGCCTCATTGGTAGCGTCCTTCAGGGTTTTGTTCCCACTGTGCACGGGCACCACTTCTGCTCCCAGCATTTTCATCTTTCTCACGTTGGGCTCCTGTCGCTTAACATCCAGGGCTCCCATATAAACTACACACTTTAACCCTTTGAGGGCACAAACCGTCGCGGTTGCCAATCCATGCTGTCCGGCACCGGTTTCCGCTATAATCCGGGTTTTACCCAGTCTCCGGGCCAGCAGTATTTGTCCGATGGTATTGTTCAGCTTATGTGATCCGGTATGGTTCATGTCTTCACGCTTCAGCCAGATATTCGACTGGTAACGGTCGCTCAGCCTGCAGGCATAATAGAGTGGCGAAGGCCTGCCGACATAGTCTTTCATCAGCAGGTCAAATTCCTGCCGGAAGCTCTCCTCCTGGATAATATCGAGGTACCGGAGTTTTAATTCGTTGATGTTGGCGTACATCATTTCGGGTATCCAGGCTCCGCCAAATTCGCCGTAGTAACCCTTCTCATCAACTGTATATTGCATCACAATGAAGTTTTAAGTATTAATCTGATTAAAATTTCTTTTGGGGGGGCGGGGAGTGAAGGGCATCCAGGAAAACCTTAAGTTTTTCAAAATTCTTTATTCCGGGTTCATCCTCAAATCCACTGTTCAGATCGAGACCATACAGCATGGGATGTTCAATTCTAACCACTGCCCCGGCATCTTCCGGGCCAATTCCTCCACTGAGGAAGAAGGGCACATCAAACTGGTAATTCTCCAGGATCTGCCAGTTGAATTTTTTTCCGGTACCTCCCGGCTGCTCTGCCCTGGTATCGAAAAGGAAATAGTCGGCTACTCCCGCATACGGTTCGGTAGTTGAAAAGAGGAACCCGGTATTGACCCTGAATACCTTGATTACCTTTAACCCTGACTTTCTAAGCTCTGTGCACTGTTCCGGTTTTTCATCGCCATGGAGCTGAACATGCGTCAGCTCAAATTTGCCGGTGATATTCAAAATGTTCCTGGTTGATTCATCCACAAATACACCGGCTTTCTCTTTTCCCGTGGAGGTAATCTGTGCAAGACGATCTGCCGGTTGGTTTCCGATGTACCGGGGTGAGGGCGGATAAAAAATGAACCCCAGGATATCTATGGGCAATGTCTCCAGCATTTGCCGGTTTTGCAGATCTTTCATTCCGCACACCTTAATACGCAAATCAACATTCACCGCAGATCCTGTATTCATTGTCCACGCAGTTTATCGATCAATTCGCGACAGGCTTGCCCCGGATCGGCCGTTTTCATAAAGGTTTCGCCAATGAGATAGCCGCTGAAGCCAGCAGACTTTAACCAGATGATTGTTTCGGGCGAAGAAAGTCCGCTTTCCGAAATTTTCACATAATCGGATGGGATCAGCTTCGCCAGCCTGATGGAATTTTCCACACTTACTTCGAAGCTTTTCAGGTTGCGGTTGTTCACACCAACCATATCCACAAGGGGCGAAATTTTATCGAGTTCACTTTCGTCATGGACTTCAAGCAGCACCTCAAGTCCCAGCTCTTTGGCATATGCAGCCATCTGGTTAACCTCCTCTTTATGCAGGCAGGCAGCAATCAGCAGTATGACATCCGCGCCGAATGCTTTTGCTTCAGTAATCTGATACGGATCTATCATAAAATCTTTACGTAAAATGGGTGTGTCCGGATTCGCGTCACGGGCTTTCAACAGGTTGATGACAGAGCCGCCAAAGTATTCATAGTCAGTAAGAACAGATAACCCAACTGCTCCTGCTTCACTATACGCCCGGGTTATTTCCTCCACTTTTACCGCATAATTGATTTCTCCCTTTGAAGGTGACTTCTGCTTGAATTCAGCAATAATTCCCGTACCATTGGCCTGCAATAACCGCTCTTTCATCGAATGGCAGGTCCGGGAGAAGTATTTGCCCTCCTTTAAGGTTGATTCGGGAGCCACTTCTTTGAGGTTGGCCACTTCAATCCTTTTGGTTTCTATTATTTTATCCAGAATATTCTTCATTGCAGCGAAATTAACTTTTTAAATGACTCCAGTGCCCTGCCACTTTCGAGCGCTTCCCGGGCAATTGCCATGCAATCGGGCCAGCTTTTTTCAGGATGGATACAGCGTATGGCGGCAGCGGTATTGGCCAGCACCACGTTCTTTTGTTCTGCGGTCGATTGGTTGCTAAGGACGGCCGAGAATATGTCAGCGGCCTCCTGTGCAGTGTTCCCTCCAAACAGGGCCTCTCCGCGTATGGGATTAAAGCTGAAAGTATCCGGCGAAATTACCTCTTCCTGATGGACTGATAATGTTCTTACCTTGCCGGTAAGGGATATTTCATCGTACCCGTCCAATCCGTGTATAATCAGGTATTGCTTGCCAGCCTTTCTGAAAACTTCGTTGTACAGATCCTGTACTTTCGTGGAATAAACGCCGACCAGCTGATACCGGGGCGATGCCGGATTGATCA
>CAYMXK010000466.1:0-3620 GCA_964393915.1 uncultured Prolixibacteraceae bacterium | reverse complement strand
TTTTAAATAACCATTTTAGTATTAACTTAAAATTTTAGCTATGTCTGATATTGCATCAAAAGTAAAAGCAATCATCGTTGACAAATTGGGTGTCGATGAAAGTGAAGTAACCAACGAAGCATCATTCACCAATGACCTTGGTGCTGACTCATTGGATACTGTTGAATTGATCATGGAATTTGAAAAGGAATTTGACCTTGCAATTCCTGATGATCAGGCTGAAAAAATTTCCACCGTAGGTGAAGCTATTCAGCACATCGAAGAAGCTATTAAGAACAAATAATTGCAGAATTGTCATTTATGGAATTGAAGCGGGTAGTAGTTACCGGTATGGGCGCCGTAACTCCACTGGGGAACTCAGTACAGGAGTACTGGGAGAATCTCGTCAAGGGAGTTAGTGGAGCCGGACCGATAACCAAATTTGATGCTCAGAATCACAAAACGAAATTTGCCTGTGAGGTAAAAAACTTCGATGCCGGGGTATACCTGGACAAGAAGGAGGCCCGCAAGCATGATATGTACACGCAGTTCGCATTTGCCGCCGCTATTCAGGCAATGGAAGATTCAGGTATCATTTTGGAGAATGTGGATAAGAACCGTGCGGGGATAATTTGGGGTTCCGGAATTGGAGGCCTTCAGACTTTTTTTGAGGAAGTCCAGGCATACAAACCGGAAAGACCACAATTTAGTCCATTTTTTATACCTAAAATGATTGCCAACATTGCGGGTGGTCTTTTATCTATCAAGTATGGGTTCAGAGGGCCCAACTATACAACAGTTACTGCCTGCGCGTCTGCATCTCATGCAATTATTGAGGCTTTTAATAAAGTCAGACTTGGCAAAGTCGATTTTATGATTACCGGTGGATCTGAAGCCGGGGTCAACGAAGCAGCAATGGCCGGATTTAATTCCATGAGAGCAATTTCAACCAGAAATGACGACCCGACTACGGCCTCACGGCCTTTTGATAAAGACCGTGATGGCTTTGTTATGGGAGAAGGTGCCGGTGCTTTAATTGTTGAAGATCTGGATCACGCCTTGAGAAGAGGGGCAAAAATTTATGCCGAAATAGTTGGAGGAGGAATGTCAGCAGATGCTTATCATATGACCGCTCCTGACCCTGATGGCCTGGGTGCCAAACTGGTCATGAAGTGGGCAGTTGAAGATGCAGGCCTTGAACTTTCCGATATCGACTATATCAATGTACATGGAACCTCTACTCCTTTGGGTGATATAGCTGAACCTAAAGCCATACTGGGGCTGTTTGGCGACCATGCCTACAAGCTTAGTATCAGTGCTACAAAATCGATGACGGGCCACCTTCTGGGTGCTGCCGGGGCTGTTGAAGGAATTGCCTCTATTCTTGCTCTTCAGAATGGAATTATTCCTCCAACAATTAACCACTTTACCGATGACCCGGAAATCGACAACCGTTTGGATTTTACTTTTAACAAAGCGAAAAAAAGAGACATTAAAGTGGCCATCAGCAATACCTTTGGTTTTGGGGGCCACAATGCCACTGTTGCGTTCAAAAAATACTAAATTACCGTGGTCAGAAGGTTGGCACAAAGAATAAAACTCTTTTCATCACCAAGAAAAGAGTTTTATTTATTTATAAAAAGTTTAATCGGGTGTTACCCCGGAAAACTGTCGTTTTACGACATTGCATTTACCCACAGATCGGCTTCGCGGCTTGATACAAAAGGCAATGTAGTTAATAACGAGCGACTTGAGTATCTCGGCGATGCGATACTGGGGGCAGTTATTGCCGATTTTCTGTATAACCGGTTTCCTCAGGAGGACGAAGGGTTCCTGACAAAAATGCGCTCCAAACTTGTCAACCGTTCAATTCTAACCAACCTTACCTATGAAATGGGTTTGAACGTTTTTATCGACTCCAATGCCAATAATGCCATCGATAAAAGCCACATATACGGAGACGTACTGGAAGCTCTTATAGGAGCCATTTATCTTGACCGGGGGTACAATGCCGCAAGGTTCTTTATTATAAAACGAATTATTCCCCGGTATATCGATCTGTATGAATTGGAACAGCTCGACTCAAACTTTAAAAGCAAACTGATCGAGTGGAGCCAAAAAAACAAACGCCTGGTAAAGTTTGATACCATCGAGGAACTCCAAAACGGCAACAAACAACCCAAATTTGTGGCTATTGTAGAGATTGATGATAAAGTGGCTGGCAAAGGTACAGGGAGTTCTAAAAAAGAAGCCCAGCAAAATGCCGCAAAGGACACTCTGGTCAAAATGAGAATAGAATTGGAATAGTAATCGGCCTCACCATTTTGCAAGGTGAAACAATTAATTTTGCAATTCATTCAAAAATGAATGAAACATGACAGATTCATTAGCAGCGCTTAAGAAAAAATATTTTAAGATCGAGGGATGGTCATCCGTTATTCTTAATTCAATTCTCTTTATATTAAAATACTGGGCAGGAATAGCTACAGGATCCCTGGCCCTTATTGCCGATGCATGGCATACCCTCACAGACTCTGTTTCATCGGTAATTGTACTCATAGGAGGAGCAATTTCAACCAAGCCTGCCGACAATGAACATCCTTTTGGTCATGGCCGGGTCGAACATATTACAGCTATTATTATTGGTGTTCTTCTTTCCATTGTTGCCTTCGACTTTATCTTTCAGGCACTGGCAAAATTTGGCACCAGAGAGGCTACTGTTTATGGCCGGATTGCATGGGTGGTAACCATTATCTCAATTGTCATTAAAGAAGCAATGGCTCAATTTGCCTTTTTCGCTGCCCGAAAAACAAAATCCACCATACTTGCGGCAGATGCATGGCACCACAGAACAGATTCACTCTCTTCAATAATCATTCTTATCGGATTGTTTGCCGGCAAATACTTTTGGTGGACGGATGCGGTTCTGAGTTTAATTGTGGCTTTAATGATAGGTTACGCGAGTTTCGACATACTTAAAAAGGAAATACGGTCATTAATGGGTGAACAACCTACTAATGAAAGGCTTGCGTCGATTATCGCCGTGGCGCAGGCAACCTCTAAGTTCCCACTTCATGTTCATCATATCCACCTTCACACCTACGGAGAGCATACAGAGCTGAGTTGCCACATTAAACTTCCGCCTGACATGACCTTGGTTCAGGCCCACGAGGTCTGTACTCGTATTGAAAAAGCCCTGATAGATAAATTTGGTTACATTGCCACAGTTCACCCGGAACCTCTTTAAAATCTATTCGAGTGAAGTGAGATGTATGTCCCAGTCTATCGACAGCAGATTTTGAACCAGAGAATCCCTGATTTGGGCAAATCCGGTAAAATTCTCCTGCTTTATGGGCTCAGATGGTGGAGCTTCCATGCGAAGAGGATCAATAGGTGATCCGTTTTTATATACCCTGAAATCAAGATGCGGCCCCGTAGACAAACCTGTTGATCCTACATAACCAATTACCTGTCCCTGCTGTACCCTGCCCCCTTTGGTAACCCCCGGGCCAAAACCATTCAGATGCATATATACCGTCGTATAAACGGAATTGTGTTTTATACGTATGAAATTCCCGGCCCCTCCGGCCTGATACCCTCTTTCCTGCACCAGACCGTCACCGATGGATAACACAGGCGTA
>CAYMXK010000465.1:0-3651 GCA_964393915.1 uncultured Prolixibacteraceae bacterium | reverse complement strand
CCCAAAGGATTGCTCCTGTTTCACAAATATGACGATTGCCGGCGTACCCCTTTTGAAGAACACCTCGTGGAAGGTGCACATTACGCAAAAGACAGCAAGGGGGTCGTGCGGCTGCATTTTACGGTATCACCCGAACATGGCGAAGGCTTTACTGCCCTGATCAACCAGGTAAGGTCAAGGTATGAGGAGTTTTTCGGCGTAACCTACGAAGTGGGATTCAGCAGGCAAAAACCATCAACCGACACCATAGCAGTTGACCTTCACAACGAACCATTCCGTGAAAAAGATGGCTCTCTTCTTTTCAGGCCGGGAGGGCACGGAGCCTTGCTCGAAAACCTCAATGATCTTGACAGCGACCTGATTTTCATTAAGAATATCGACAATGTAGTTCCCGACAGACTCAAGGAGGCTACCTATACCTACAAAAAAGTCCTTGCCGGGGTTTTGCTGCATTACCAGAAACACATCTTCCGCTTCCAGAAGGAACTTAACGAAAAACATCACTCAGCACTTGACAGTGCCATTCTTGCCGAAGCTGCCTATTTTCTTGAGAACACCCTCAACACCAAACCGGCAGAAAACATGTACTACACCGAAAAGGAGGATCTGTATATCTATCTCAGAGAGAAATACAACCGCCCCATCAGGGTGTGCGGTATGGTGAAGAACCAGGGGGAACCCGGCGGTGGTCCATTCTGGGCAAGAAACAGCGACGAAACCGTATCGCTTCAGATAGCTGAAAGTGTACAGATCGACCACAGCAATCCCGTCCAGGAGAAGATTGCCAGGCATGCCACCCATTTCAACCCGGTTGACCTTGTCTGTGGCACACGAAATTACAAAGGAGAGAAATTTAACTTATTGAATTTCAGGGATCCCAATACAGGTTTCATTTCGCAAAAATCAAAAGACGGGCTTGACCTTAAAGCACAGGAATTGCCAGGATTATGGAATGGTGCGATGAGTGACTGGAACACGCTTTTTGTGGAGGTGCCCATCGAAACTTTTAACCCGGTAAAAACTGTTAATGATCTCTTACGTGACCAGCATCAATAAATAGGTGATATATCGCAGGGTTTTTGTAAATTTGCGCCATATTTTTATAACATGAACGAAGACAGAAGAGCATTTAGCGACGAATACGAGTCCACAGAAAGCTTCAGCAGGTTCAAAGCCTCGCTGCTGAGTGGCCGTATTGAGTACTTCGATGTTGCCGATTTCGAGGATATCATTGATCATCTGATAGATGAAGGTGAATTCGATACTGCTGAAGTAGCCATAATGCAAGCCATTAATATACACCCCGGATCTTTAACCCTGCGCATCAGATATGTGCAGTCACTTATAAATAACGATGAACCTGTAACTGCCCTGACGGAACTTAGGCTGCTTGAGGCAATTGAGGATAAAAATTCTGAAATTTATTTACTCAGGGGCAATGCGCACCTGATGCTCGACGAACAAAAGGAGGCCTCCCTGAATTTCAGAAAAGCCATTGAACATGCCGGTCCGGAAGCTGATGAAATAAACTACATGATTGGCACTGCCTACGTCGACAACGACGATCTGGAAATGGCCATCCGCTATTTTGACAATGCCTGGAAAGCCAATCCGAAGCATGAAATGGCACTTTTCGACCTGGCATTCTATCATGATATGCTGGGAATCCCTGAAAAAAGCATCGAATACTACAACCATTATCTTGACCTCGATCCGTATAATTTATCTGCCTGGTTCAACCTGGGGATTGCCTACAACCGCACCATTCAGTTTGAGAAGGCTGTGGATGCCTATGATTACGCCATTCTGCTTTACCCCGAAGCCTTTCATGCCATTTTCAACAAGGCAAATTCGCTGGCCAATCTGACACAATACAAGGAAGCCATCGCTGCCTACCGGGAATACCTGAAGTTTGACAAAGACAATGATGATGCACTCTGCTACATGGCGGAATGCTACCTGAACATGGGCAGGCAGAAGCTCGCACTTCGCAATTACCAAAAAGCCATCAACATCAACGAAAAGAACGATTCAGCCTGGTTCTCCAGCGGACTCGTATACTGGCTCAGCCGCGATTACAGCGAAAGTCTGTTAAGGATCAGAAAAGCCATTGAACTGGACGCCGACAATCCCGACTACTGGTTTACGCTGGGAAGAGTGCTGAGCGAATCCAACAAGCACGAAGAAGCCGGGAATGCCTTGAAAAGGGCTACTGCACTTGATCCTTCGAACTCGGAAATGTGGATCTTCTTTGCAGAATATCTGCATAGTCAGGACAAAGCCGACGACGCCATCAGAATATTAAAAAAGGGCATCCGTCATAACAACGAAAGTGCCACTATCAAATATTATCTGGCAGCCTATCTGCTCGAGAAAAACGATGAAAACGAAGCTGTTGGTCAGCTGGAAACCGCCCTCCGGCTTGATTTTCATCAGCACTCCAATTTATTCGAGGCTTTCCCAAAAGCAGCGCAGAACGATTCGGTAAAAAAACTTATAAAAGCCTATAAACCTTTGAATTAAATGATGATAATTCAGATCAGGTGGGGCGAATGAACACAAAAATATAACGGAATACCAGTATAGCCCGCGTTTCTTAAAAGCAGCGCGGGTTTCCTTTTAAACAAATCATGCTGATGAGATCAATCAAGGAGTATTTGCTGATATCCCTCAAAGGGATCGCAATGGGGGCTGCAGATGTGGTCCCGGGTGTATCAGGCGGGACAATCGCCTTCATAACCGGCATCTACGAAGAACTTATCAATTCCATAAAATCAATCCGCCCTGCCTCTTTGAAACTCATCCTGCAGGGGAAGTGGAAAGAGTTCTGGACAACCATCAACGGAAACTTCCTTTTGAGCTTACTTACAGGGATCTTTATAAGCATTCTTTCGCTTGCCCGTTTGCTTAAATATCTGCTTGAAACGTATCCTGTTCTGGTGTGGTCTTTCTTCTTCGGCCTTATTGTTGCTTCAGCTATTTATGTTGCCAGGTATGTCGGAAAATGGACTGCCGGAACGGTAATAACCACGGTTGCGGGTATTGGGATCGCATATTACATTACCCTCGTTACACCCGCTGAAGCGAATACCACCTGGTGGTTTATTTTTATATCAGGAGCCATTGCCATCTGCGCCATGATCCTTCCCGGCATCTCCGGAAGTTTTATCCTGGTGTTGCTGGGTATGTACAAATTCATCCTTGATGCTGTGAGTAGCCTGAACCTGCCCGTTATACTCCTGTTCCTCGCGGGTGCAGCCATCGGTATCATCAGCTTCAGCAACATACTCTCCTGGTTTTTAAGAAAATACCATGACCTTACCATCGGCCTGCTCGCAGGATTCATGATTGGGTCACTTAACAAAATCTGGCCCTGGAAAAACGTGACGAGTACTTTCGTCGACCGCCACGGAGAGCTGAGGCCTCTTGTTGAGGAAAATGTACTGCCGGGCACCTTTGAACGCCTCACCGGCAACCCATCTATGCTAGCCGGTGCTGTGGCACTGGCTGTTGCCGGCTTCCTGCTGATTTTCGTAATTGAAGGAATGACCTGCCCGAAAAAACAAAAGGCATGAGAACATACGGACTTATTGGCTATCCGCTCGGACACTCATTCTCCCGCAGGTTTTTTACCGAAAAATTTGCTTTGGA
>CAYMXK010000464.1:1366-3675 GCA_964393915.1 uncultured Prolixibacteraceae bacterium | reverse complement strand
CACAAAGGCACCAAGGCACCAAGGAACACAAAGATTAATCAACTGATTTTCATCAATTAGTTCCTTCGTGCATTCGTGGTAAATTAATTTTCTGACTTTTCGGAATGGTTCCCATAGTTTTATTGGCTAAGTTAAAAAGTTTTGATTAAAAGCACAATCCCTGCGCAAAATTAAAAATTGAAAAAAAAATCAAATTCCTGATACGTGTTTTCCATTCCAGGATTGTATTAATGATGTATGCTGCCAAAATCCGGTTACATACCTCTATTTAAAATTAAATGCACGAAAACAAATCAATAAAAAATACCGGTCTGAAAATCGAAAAATTTCTCGATTTCCGAAGCGGACTTACTTCAGAAGATAAAAAGCTGGAAACAGGTTTACTGATTGAAGAGATTAAAACAGTAGATGTGGACACTGCTTACCAAAAAGTGAGCAGCCGCATAAAAGCACGGTCGCAAACCACACACATCATTACAATCATCACGCGGATTGCCGCAGTTTTTACCCTGCCTTTGCTTGCCTTCACTGTATGGAGCCTGTTTCTTCAGGAGAAACCAACTGAACTGGTACAGAATGAAATCACCTGGTATGAAATAGAAAGTCCGGCAGGCATGCGATCTCATATTGTACTGCCCGATGGCTCCGATCTGTGGCTGAATGCGGAAAGTAAAATCAGGTATTCAATTCCGTTCACACGCGAAAACCGTCAGGTTGAACTCACCGGTGAAGCTTTTCTTAAAGTGGCAAAAAATGAAAATGCCCCTTTCACCGTAAATGCAGGTGCAGCAACTGTAAAAGTGCTGGGCACGCAGTTTAATGTGAAAGCATATCCTGATGATGAACAGCTCGAAATAGCTTTAACTGAGGGGAGCATTGAATACACCGGAACTTTTGCCGATGGTAAAAAAGCCACAGCAACGCTGATTGCCAGTGATTTTCTGGCCATGAACAAAACAACAGGAAAGATTCGTTTGGAAAACAAAAATCTGAACAAGCACGTTTCCTGGGTTAAAAACATCATCATTTTTGATGAAACACCGATGCCCGAAGTGGCAAAAACCCTTGAGAGGTGGTATGGTGTGAAGGTTGTTGTTGCCAATGCCGAAATCAACAAATACCGGTTTAACACCACCTTCGAAAACGAGTCCTTATTCCGGGTGCTGGAGCTTCTCGAGTTGAGCTCACCTGCCATCAAAATAAAATACACTCCGGGGAAAATCAACAAGCAAACCAATATAGCGACACCATCAACAGTAACAATAACAAAAAAATAAAGAGCTTATGGAACACTGACAAACCAGGGACGAAAAAATGGAGGGAAGCGCTTGCAACACTCCCCTCCCGTGATTGCCGGAGACCGGCCAAAAATTTTTGTAAACAAAAACATTCAAATTTATGAAAAAAATTGTAGAACGGGTATGTTCGTTTTATGACGGGCATCGAAAAAAACTGATTATTATGCGTAATGCAGCCATCATTTTACTCATCAGTGCCTTTCAGGTGCTTGCCACAGGCAGCTATTCGCAAACAACGCAGCTGAGCCTGAAGCTGAAAGACGCAACCATCAAGGAGGTATTGACTAAAATTGAAAACCAGAGCGAATTCTATTTTCTTTACAACAGCGAATTAATCGATGTAACCCGCAGGGTGGATATATCGGTTAAAGGTGAAAAGGTAGGCGAGATATTGTCCCGATTGTTCAGCAAAGATGAAGTAAATATTTCCATCAGCGACCGGCATATTGTGTTAACGCCGGTTGATGGAATGAACCAGCAACAGCAAAAGACGGTTTCAGGGAAGGTCACCGACACCAGTGGCCAGCCATTACCGGGTGTGACTGTGGTCGTAAAGGGTATGACAGCAGGAACCATTACCAACGCCGTTGGGGCATATTCCATCAGTGATATTCCGGCAGATGCTATACTAGTATTTTCGTTTGTGGGCATGAAAACACAGGAGGTAGAGGTTGGCAATCAGATGTCAATCAATATTTCTCTGGAGGATGAAACGATTGGTATTGAAGAGGTTGTCGCGATTGGGTATGGTACTGTGAGAAAAAGAGACTTAACTGGTGCTGTCAGCTCTGTAAAGTCTGAGGAACTGCCATTAGCAGCCAATACATCAGTTCAACATATGCTTTCAGGAAAGGCTGCAGGAGTGCAGGTAAGAGCAGGAGATGCGCAGCCAGGTGGAGGAATTTCAATATTAATCAGGGGGGCTGCCTCGACCGGGGCCGGCAATGAACCACTTTATATAATAGATGGGTTTCCTGTTACCGGTGGAGCTGATCCTGGAACTGGAACCAG
>CAYMXK010000464.1:0-1356 GCA_964393915.1 uncultured Prolixibacteraceae bacterium | reverse complement strand
TCAATCGAAGTATTGAAGGATGCAAGCGCCACTTCAATATATGGTGCAAGAGCTGCAAACGGCGTTATTCTCATTACAACAAAATCAGGAAAAAGGGATAAAGCCTCTGTAAATTATGATTTTAAACAAAGCCTTCAGCTAATATCAAGACCTTGGGATATGATGACGGCACCTCAATATATGCAGGCTCGTAATGATTATCGAGAAGAAATTTGGATGGCTGAAAACAAAATAGGGGTATATGGCGGAGTTGATCCCTCAAACGTGTCACGGCAATATATACCTGCATATTCTTCTGCTGCAATTGCAAAAATGGGGCATGGAACTGATTGGTTTGAAGAGGTAACCAGAACAGGAATGATTCAGGAACACAACTTAAACATTAGTGGATTAAGCAATAAAACTAATTATTTAGCCTCTGCGAATTACTATGATCATGATGGCATTGTAAAGGAAAATAGCTTTAATCGAATTTCAGGAAGAATAAACCTTGAGCAGGGTGTGTTTGACTGGTTAAAGGTTGGCATGCGCGCTACGGGGAGCAGAATCGAAATAGATAACCCAGCATTAGGAACAGGGGGGGCAGAAAATGTGGGAGTAATTGAAGCTGCCCTTAATTTCACTCCCATCTTACCCGTAAGAACTGACGATGGCAATTATTCATATGTGCCAAATTCATCCTTTTTCCCCAATCCGGTCTCTTTGCTTGAAATTTCGAATAACACTACGCAAGACAGATTGTTAATTCAGTCATATGCAGAGCTGGAACCCGTAAAGGATCTGAAAATCCGGACACAGGCAGGATTTGACAAACAGGAAGGTATTACCAGGATTTTTTTGCCAAAAACGACACTTTATGGTGACGCGGTTGGGGGCCAGGGTAACATTAACCAGGACAATAAATACGACCAACTTCTGAATACAACAATTTCATATAAAAGAGAAATTAATAATGTCAGCATCCTTAATGCCCTATTCGGCTATGAGTATCAGACTATGGGATGGGATGGATACGGATTGAGTAATAATAAATTTTCTACTGATGCATTTTTATACAACAATCTTGGAGCAGGTGAGGCTGAAAAGCCTTCAGTATACTCATACAAGGGAGTTGATAAACTTGCTTCATACTTCGGCAGACTTAACTATTCTCTGCACGACAAGTATTTATTGACGTTAACCATGCGAGCAGACGGTTCCACCAGGTTTGGTGAAGGAAACAAATTTGGCTACTTCCCATCAGGTGCGGTAGCTTGGATTATTAGTGAAGAACAGTTCCTTAAGGACTCAAAATTGCTTTCGTATCTGAAATTTCGTTTGAGTGGTGGTCAAACAGGTAACAGTAACATTTCAGGT
>CAYMXK010000463.1:0-3683 GCA_964393915.1 uncultured Prolixibacteraceae bacterium | reverse complement strand
ATTGAATGATAAACTCCGTCCCCTCACCTTCCTTGGTTTCCACTTTCAACTCCCCGCCATGTGCCTTTACAATATCGTAACTCAAACTCAAGCCCAATCCGGTTCCCTGCCCGGTGGGTTTGGTGGTGAAAAAGGGCTGGAAGATTTTATCCAAAATGTGATCCGGAATACCATTGCCGTTGTCCTTCACACGAATTTCCACATGTGTTGCCATGTTTTTTGTGGAAACGGTGACGGTGGGTTTGTAGGGTGACGGCGGTTGTTGTAGAGACGCACCGCCGTGCGTCTTTACCTGCACCGCATAAAACGCATTATTGATCAGGTTCAAAAACACCCTGCCAATATCCTGCGGAATGATGTTAATGTTGCCAATGGTTACATCAAATTCGGTTTTCATCGTTGCATTAAACGATTTGTCCTTTGCCCGGAGACCATGATAACTTAGCCGCAAATATTCATCTGCCAGCTCGTTGATATCGGTTGGTTCTTTTACTCCGCTGCTGGTTCGTGAATGTTGAAGCATGCCTTTTACAATGGCATCGGCACGTTTGCCATGATGAAGGATTTTTTCAAGATTCTGTGAAATATCATTCAGAATTTCATCTTCCAGGTCTTCATCTCTTTCACTTTTGCCTTTTGCCTTTTCACTTTTTAATTCAGCAATCAACTCGTTGCTTACTTCTGAGAAGTTATTCACGAAGTTAAGCGGATTCTGAATCTCATGGGCAATTCCTGCAGTGAGTTCTCCCAGCGAAGCCATTTTTTCGGATTGGATAAGCTGGGCCTGGGTGGCTTTCAGTTCTTTGTAAGCCTTTTCTATTTCTTTGGCTTGTGCCAGTTCCTTTTCCCGTGCTTTCTGACGTTCTCTTTGCACAATCTGCCTTCGCATGAACCGGTCGAAACCAAATATTGCGGCAATGAAAACCAGCGCATAAAAAATATAAGCCCAAACTGTTCTCCACCAGGGTGGCCTGATAATAATGTCCATGGTTTTCTCAGCCCAGACTCCTTCACTGTTTGCAGCTTTTACCCTGAATACATATTTCCCGGGAGGGATATTAAAATAGGAGGCAGTGAGATTCTGTCCCGCTGATTTCCATGAGATATCATAATTTTCCAACATATATAACTGCTGGTTTTGAGCAGGATTGGTATAATGAATAGCCACAATATCAATATCAAACGTATTCTGATTGTGTTTTAATTCTATTTTTTCTGTTTGGTTTAACGGCGTTTTTGAAAAGTTTTTGGATTCATGTTGTATCGATTTGTTGAACAAGCGAAAATCATTAAATAAAATTAACGGTGGATTGCTGTTATAATTTATTTCCTCAGTATTGACAATATAAAATCCGGTGGAATCGCCAATAAAGAGCCTCCCGTTTTTATCCATATAATTTGATAAAATAGATAGTGCACCCGGGTCGATCCCCCTTTCTTTTCCATAACTTGATTCAATTATTCCATCAGAATTCATTTTATACAAACCTGCACGTGAAATTATCCAAAGATTATTTCGCTTATCCTCTTTAATTCCGTATACCAGGTTTGGAATCTGTTTGCCGGTAACTGTATCTTTATAAATCTTAAAATCATCTGCGCCCGGGTTATAAAAATACAAGCCATCGATTGTCCCCGCCCATAGTGTACCATTTAAAACCTCTTTCATATCATAAACATGTATTTGTGGATTTTTAATAACAATTGATTCTTCCAATTCAGCGCTTAAATAGTGGCTAAATGAATTCAGATCCTGATTAAATCTGCTAATTCCCCGATAATTTCCATTTCCTGTCCACAGGGTACCCGATTTATCTTCCATAATGGAATAAATAATATTCGAACTGAGACTTCCCGGATTCTTTGGGTCGTTTTTAAAAGGACGAATGTTGTTTGTTTTTATATCCATTCGGTTTAACCCTTCTTCAGTTGTACCAAACCAAAGTACTCCCTGGCTGTCCTGAAAAATCGGGAAGACTGAACCTCTCCCAATACTGTTTGAATCATTCTCATGATGTTTAAAAAGCCTGAATTTACCTGTTTTCTGATTCTTTTGCCATAATCCCTGCTGTGTTCCAATCCAGATATTACCGGTGTTATCCTGTAAAACTGAATAGGCTTCATAGTTTTTTAATTCCTGTGGTAATTGTTTTTCAAGTTCCAAATTTCTTTTTCCTGTTTCCACAGACTGATAAATCCGGATACCTTTCAAGGTACAAACCCATAAATTTCCTTCTGAATCCTCAGTAATTCCGTAGGTTCGGGAACCTGTTTTTACGTGTGTGAAGCTGGTCAGCCTGGGATCAGTCCGGTAAAAATTTCCGGAAAGAAATGAACTAATCCAAAGCACTCCATCTGATGAGGTAAAAGCCCACCACAGATGGTTGCTCACTAACCCTATTGGATTTCCGGGTACGGCTGTGTAATGGATAATTTTCTTTGTTTCCGGGTTATAGCGGCTAACTCCACTCGCATAGGTTCCAATCCAGATAACACCAGTTACATCTTCATGAATAAAAGTTACGCCTTCGGTATAATAATCTGAAATAATAGGAGCACGGCTTAATTTTTCAGGATTTTGCGGATCAAATGTATGTCGCGTAACTTTTCCCGTTTCCCTGTCCATGGTATGTAATCCGTCTCCCGTGGTGCCAATCCAGAAGTTGCCCCTGCTGTCTTCCAGGATTGCTCTTACTTTATTGTCTATTAAGGTATTCGGATCATCAGCGTCGTGCATAAACCTTGTAAAGGTCTCTGTTTCGTAATTGTACCGGTTTAATCCACCTTCATCAGGACCTGATTCATTTCCAAAAGGACTGCCGGTTCCAATCCACAAGTTTCCCTGTTTATCTTCGTAAATAACCCTCACCTGATTGTTACTTAAGCTGGTTGTATCGCCGGGGATGTTTTGAAAGCGGGTAAATGTGCCTTTTTCAGGATGAAACAAATTTAGTCCACCGTGTGTACCTACCCATAAATTACCTTTTGAATCTTCGAGCAGGGCAGGAATTGTATTGTTGCTGAGGCTGGCCGAGTCTTCAGGATTGCGTTTAAAGTGGGTAAAGGTCTGGCTTACCGGATCGAACCGATCCAAACCATTTGTCCATAGCCCCAACCAGATGATGCCACTTTTTGAAATATGCATTGAAACAATCCTGTTTTCGGCCATTGAAGTAGAATCTTCAGGGTCGTTGTAATAGGAAATATAGTTATATCCATCGTACCGGTGAAGTCCCTGCTGTGTAGCTAACCAGATATATCCCTGCTGATCCTGGGCTATACTTACCACCGTTCGCCAGTCGGTATTACCTGCCGGTGGATTAACCAAATTTAATACGGGGTGTTGAGAATATCCCGGAAACGTTGATATTAACCCCAGGATTACAGATACCGTAATTTTAATGATGCATTTTTTCATATCAGTTAGGTTTAAATGGTATTTCGATTATAAATTCCGTTCCTTCTCCAATTTTTGTTTCAACCTTCAACTCCCCGCCATGTGCTTTTACAATATCATAACTCAAACTCAGTCCAAGTCCTGTTCCCTGGCCAGTTGGTTTGGTGGTGAAGAAGGGTTGGAAGATTTTGTCCAAAATCTTTTTTGGAATACCTGGACCATTGTCTATGACGCGAATCTCCACCCCTAAATCCCCTGAAGGGGACTTTGAAGAGGCAGTACTAAC
>CAYMXK010000462.1:0-3692 GCA_964393915.1 uncultured Prolixibacteraceae bacterium | reverse complement strand
ACCAATGGCTTGGGAAATGGGTTAAACAAAAACCTTAAGAGTTAAAATGAACAAATGTTAATTTGCCTCAAAAATAATATGCAAAAAATTTGAACATTGCTAACAGCATTGGGTTATATTTGCGGCTGTTTTCGTAATATTTGAGGATGAAGAGATTTCCACGGTTTCGTTTTTTGCTGATTAACCTTGGCAGAGGGTTAATATGGTTTGCAGTAATTGCTGCAGCCTATCTATTGTTCACAGAATTGGTTTACAAAAATAATCCGGAGGTCTGGCTCGAAAGGTTATATGCAAAACCCATACATATATATTTGATCTATTTTGCCTCCGAATTCTTTTTTGGAATTATTCCACCTGAGTTTTTTATGATATGGGCTTTGCACAAAGCCGGCACCCTTCATTATTTTCTCAATGTTGCCTTTTTTGCCGGGGTTTCTTATGCAGCCGGGTATGCCATGTTTCTCATCGGAAAAATACTTAACAAACGCGTGTTGTTCAGGTATCTGCAGAGAAAATTCTTCCGTAATCTTTTTCCCAAAGTAAGGAAGTACGGGGTATTCCTGATTGTGGTGGCAGCAGTGACACCACTTCCCTATTCAGCTATCAGCCTTATTGTGGGTTCATCGGGTTATTCGAACCGCTACTATCTGCTGGCCGCATTAACACGTATACTGCGTTATGCGGTATATGGGTATATTATATATCAGTCGCACAATTTCTGATCGTGATTGAAAAGTGGAATTACTTTATTATCAAAATAGTTGTAAACCTCACTATAATCTTTGGTCTCCATAATATCGGCCCGCATTTGCGACGCACCAGGGAAGCTGTTAAGATAGATTTTATAGAATCTTTTTAAGATATTAAAATTCTTCTTTCCCTGCCAGGTCTGCTCAAACAATTTCGTGTGAAATAGCAGCTTCTCAATTCTTTCATGCATAGATACTTCCGTCACTTCCGGGTTAAAAAACCATGGATTATGGAATATTCCGCGACCCACCATTATGCCATCCACGCCGGTCTCCAAGGCCTTCTGAATTCCGTGTCCGACGGACAGAATGTCGCCATTTCCGTGTATTGGGGTTGACAAGCCCATGCTATTGCGCAACTCAATTGCCAGGGCCATCTGGGTCCAGTCGGCCAGGCCTTCCGACTGCATCTTTTGCGTACGGCCATGAAGGGTCAATGCTGCAGGTTTTTGTTCAAGGAGAAATGGAATCCAGCGTTCGGTTTCGTGACGAGTTATGCCCGTGCGTGTTTTTACGCTGACAGGCAGGTTTGTGGCTGATTTCACCGCATGAATGATCTCAGCGGCCCGCTCAGGCTGGTCAATAAGGGCACTGCAGGCGCCGATTTTAACTACTTTCTTTACAGGACAGCCCATATTGATATCTATTCCATCAAAATCATATTCCTCTGTGATCCATTGGGCTACTTTATTATAGATTTCCGGATTAAGACCCCAAATCTGGGCGACCAATTTGATATTCAATTCCTTTAGAAGTTTCCTTTCCGATTCGTTTACCACCAGTCTTTCAGCAACCCGCAGACGTCCAACCGGGTGATTCAGGCCTTCGACCGATGAAAATTCGGTCATCATCAAATTCAAACGCCCGGGTTCAGCCATGGTCATTACTGTTTCACGAAAAACAGTGTCAGTAACATCTTCCATTGGTGCAAGGGAAAAAACAGGGCCGTTATCACTTTTCCAAAAACCAGACATATTTTATAAATAACTTTGACTTATCAGAGTGTACTTAAACGTAAAACCGCAAAACCAGGTTAAGTTTTGCGGTTTCGCTTTAGATAAAAAAACGTATTACTCAAGGAATAGTTCAATAACCGGAATTTCAACGTTTGGTTTTATCACCGGCAGCCGGAGATTGAGGTCATTTTCAGTAGCGATGCTTCCCTGCATATGGTGTCCGTATGGCGCAGTAATCAGAATTTCTGAAGCGTCGTGCAGGAACTGGGCATACTTCACCTTCCCTTTCATGCCGGGCAAGCGAAAATTGGTAAGTGGATAATCGAGCAGGTGAATGTACAAACGGTTGGTTTCAGGGTTGTAGGTCAGCAGGCTGTGTTCGGGCACCTGGAAATTCTCCGGTGCCTGGGTGCAATTGTATATCGACCGGTTGTTATATTTCATCCATTCGCCCATATTTCCCAGGGCCTCCACAGCGCGGTAATCAAATGTTCCCCTTCCGGTGGGTCCCACATTCAGCAGCAGGTTTCCTCCCTTGCTGACGCTTTCAATCAAAAGGACCAGAAGCTGTTTGGCATCTTTCCACGTATGTTCATCACGGTAATACCCCCAGCTGCCGGAGAAAGTCTGGCAGGTTTCCCAGGGTATCCTCTTTCCATTCACTTCAGGCCAGCTTTGAACCTTAAACTGCTCCGGAGTGGTAAAATCCCATCCTCCGGGAACATCCTTAAGGTCGAGGCGGTCGTTCACAATTATGCCGGGTTGCAGCTCCCTTACCATTTTCAGCAACTCAACCGACCCCCAGTCATCGCGTCCCTTACCATTCTCACCCGGATAGGAGTAGTCGAGCCACAGAATATCAATTTTTCCATATTTGGTTAATATCTCGCGAACCTGGTCTTTCAGGTACTGCCGGTAGACAGCCATATCCTTACCCTTGTTTAAACGGTCATATTCCTCTTTGGAACCGGCACGCTGGGGATGCACCCTGTCAATGGTAAAATGCGGATGGTGCCAGTCGATAATCGAATAATAAAACCCTACACCGAGTCCTTCGGCCCGGTATGCATCCACAAAATCTTTCAGCAGGTCTTTTCCATAAGGAGTTTTTCCGGCATGGTAATCGGTAAACTTTGACTCAAAAAGACAAAATCCATCGTGGTGTTTAGAGGTAATCACAACGTATTTCATACCAGCATCTTTGGCCATTTTCGCCCATTCACGCGGTTTGTACAAATCGGGGTTAAAATTGTCGAAATACTTCTGGTACTGCGCTGTAGTAAGTCTTTCCTGGTTTTTAACCCACTCGTGACGTGCAGGAAGCGCATATATTCCCCAATGGATAAACATCCCAAAACGTGCGTCGGTCCACCATTTCAGACGCTGTGTTTTTTCGGCTTCGGTTTCATCCCATATTTTGGGTTGAGCATATAGGGTGTTGCCTGCCATGAACAGAATCATGAAGATAAGAATCAGTCGTTTCATATTATCTGGTTTTAAAGTGACAATTTTCTTTAAGGATATAAAATTAAGATGTTTTCCGGGTTTGTGTAACCTGTTGCACCCTTAATTTTATTATGATTCTGTGATTTTGTAAAAAAGGTTAAAGCCTGCTTGCTTATATACCCATTTGTAGCAAAATTGCTGTTTATTACTAACTTTGGTTAAAAAATGCCAACAATTTTATTAATTAAAGGGTGGAGATTATATTTCTGGGCCAATGAAAAAGATGAACCAATTCATAATGGTACCGTTTTTTTAAATAAAGTTTGACATGGAAAAAGCATATAATATATCAGAAATCAGATTTGAAAAGGATTGCTTAATTCTTCGCGTTAATAATGAAACCTTTAAATTAAGGCTTGAACAAATCTCAGACAAACTTGCAAAGGCCTCGGAAGAACAAAGGAATGATTATAAAATCTCTCCCTCAGGATATGGAATAAATTGGAGACAACTAGATGAAGATTTATCCGTTAACGGGTTA
>CAYMXK010000461.1:0-3696 GCA_964393915.1 uncultured Prolixibacteraceae bacterium | reverse complement strand
GGCATCCCAGGTGGTTTCGATAACCTGCAGTTTTCCGGGAGCGATGCTCCTGATAAAGGCAAGGGTGTTGTCATCGGAGTCACCCACCGCCACATAGAAAGCATCACACATCGGCAAAACCGAAGCTATGGCCTCTGCAACCGGAAAATCAAATTTCAGGGCGTTTCTGATAAAAGAAAACCCTGCTACTTTCATGCCTCTCTAATTTCACGACTTTTGCGGATAACTGACAGCAAAATTTCCACACCTGCAATAAAGAAGAGTGCATAACCCAGCAATTCAATCCCCTCTTCTGCGGCGTTTTTTGCCCATCGGTTATAATCACTTTCAAGAATTGCCTCCCACAAGACTGTCCGCCCAAAAAATCGGCTAAACACAAAGGTGACCAGAAAACCAATTACAAAATAGGCAGTGTAGGGAATCTCCAGGAAGCGGTGCAGTGAGGAAAATATTTTTTTTCTGTCGCGAAAAAGCAACCAGGCAAACAACCCTATCAGGGGAAGCACCAGGTAAAACCAGAACTCGAGCCAATTGTTGAATTCGCGAATAAATGCCATAAGAAAGAAAACGGAAATAAGATTCGCGATGGGTTTTAACTGTATGTCGATACGACCGACAAAAATAAAGATCCCTACCAGAAGGAGGAGAAAAACCTCCTGCGTTATTTCGGTCATCGACACCTCACCAAATTTCCCGGTTACGGTAGGGTTCACGGCATCATACATATATATGGCATTCAGCAGAATGAGCAATCCTGCATATACCAGCACCCGTGCAACATAAAAAAGTGTAAATTTAACTGAATCATTCATACGTAATTAATTTAAGAGTTATTCATAGATTATGCGGTCGACGGCATGGGCAAACGCGTCTTCCTCATTGGTTGGCAACAGGCTGAAACTGTTTTTCAGGACCTCCGGCGCATTGTCGGTAAGAAATGAATGTTCCGTAAATTCGAGCAGGTCGATATCGTTAAAATCGTTACCAATGCCCAGGGTCTGACCGGGGGAGATATTCAACCTGTTGCACAGATGAAGCACCCCGTTTCCCTTTGACACACTCTTATGAAAAATCTCCATCCAGATATACCCGGTGTTTAATGGCGATGATGACCTGATAATCCTGACTTCAGGGCACATTTCCTCGATGTTTGACTTCATGGTTTCGAACCGCTGAACGTCACCGGAAAGAACCACCAGAAACTGGCAGAGGCCGGTTTCTATGGTATTATTCTCAGGCAGAGGGTAAGCATAGGAATTGTGGAAAGAAAAATAGCGTTCAAACTCTTCACACTGTTCACTACCACGGTGGTACCACAAGTTATGATTTTCAGGAACAGGCCAGAAAGCATGAAAATTAAGGTCCTGTTCCAACAGATACTGAATCAGTTTGTTCCCAGAACGGGCTGAAATATTCTGGCTGTAAATATGTTGTTGCTCCTGGCAGTCATACACCCCGGCTCCCGATGAAAACACGATGAAATCAAAAGGGATGTGACCGGGAATTACCTCATTTACCTTGCGGAGGTTTCTCCCGGTTGCCACGACCCTGACCACATTCCGGGCCCCCAGCAGTTCAAGCGCTTTGAGGTTTCTTTCGCTTATGGTTTTATCATCCCTGAGGAAAGTTCCGTCGAGATCGGTAGCTACCAGCCGTATATTTTTCATAAAAAAAATTTAATCGAGTAATTGATAACTGCTTACCTGCACAGGTGCATTGAGCGAAGGCAATACTTTCTCGAGCAGGATTCCATCGACATGCTGGTGGCGGTGTCCAAAAGTAGCCCGCACACCCATCGAAATAAAATGGACGGCCCGGTCGAGTGCCATTGGAAGGCTGTCGCCCTGCAGCAGTGAGCCTACGATCACCGAGGAAAAGGCATCGCCGGTACCCGGATAATTGGCAGGCAAATAATCGCAACTAACCTTCCACATGCGCTGTTCGCGGCGGTTCCAGGCCAGTACCGCCGTTTTCTGGAGTACTTCCTTCTCAGGCACGCTGGTAATGATAACAATCTCAGGCCCCAAATCAGCCAGCCTTTTAGCCCAAAGTTTGACCCTTTCAATTTCCATCTCCGGATCAAATGTTTCACCTAGCAGAAAGGCAGCCTCTGTGAGATTGGGAGTAATAATATGAGCATCGCCAATCAGCTTTCGCATTTCATCCACCATCTCCGGACCAAATGCTGAATAGAGCCTGCCATTGTCGCCAAGCACGGGATCAACTACAACCAGCTGGCCCGGCTCCCTGAAATCCCGGATAAGGTTCCTCACGATGTCTACCTGTCTGACCGACCCAAGGTACCCGGAATAGATGGCATCAAACTCCAGTTTCATTGATTTCCAATGTTCGGTCATTGGCCCGAGGTGATCGGTAAGATCAACAAAATGAAACCCGGAAAACCCGCTGTGTGAAGACAATACCGCAGTTGGCATCGGGCATACCTGCACCCCCATCGTCGACAAAATGGGAATAACCACAGTAAGCGAAGCCCTTCCGTAACCGCTCAGATCATGGATGGCAGCCACCCTTGGAATAAAATGTCTGTTAAACATCGTTCAGAATTTAATTGACAAAGATAAAAAGGATAATCTCTCTTTTATCAACGTCAATTGAAAAAGCAGAACCTAATTGAATTCCTAATACTGAATCAAAAATTAAATTGCATTATATTTGTCGCCTGTTAGTTAAAATAATATTATGAAGATTGGCCTTATTGGTTACGGAAAGATGGGCAAGGAAATTGAAAAGATTGCCATTGAACGCGGGCACGATATTCCGTTGATTATTGATGTGGAGAATATGTCAGCGCTTACTCCCGCCAACCTGCGTGAGTGCGATGTTGCGATAGAATTCACAATACCCGGTTCAGCTGTTCGCAACTACCTGACCTGCTTTGAAGCAGGCATTCCGGTTGTCAGCGGCACCACCGGCTGGTTGCATCAACGCGAATTCGTATATGAAAACTGTAAAAAGAATGACGGCACCTTCTTTTATGCCAGCAACTTTTCGATTGGTGTTAATCTGTTTTTTGAGTTGAACAAAAAACTGGCAAGCCTGATGGCCCACCATACACAATACAAAGTGCGCCTCAAAGAGATACACCACACACAGAAGCTGGATGCACCAAGCGGAACGGCCATCTCCCTGGCAGAAGATCTCCTTCGTTCCCTAAACGGCCTTACAGAGTGGACATTGGACGAACAACCTTCCTACAACCAGCTTCCCATTACGGCCGAAAGAACAGGGGAGGTACCGGGAACCCACATTATCACCTATGAATCGGATGTTGACTATATTGAGATTACCCACCTGGCAAAAAACCGCAAAGGTTTTGCCCTGGGTGCCGTAATGGCAGCCGAATTCAGCCAGATAAACAAAGGAATATTAAATATGAGTGATTTACTTAAATTCTGAATGATAATATGAAGGATATTCTTACCAATAAGTGGTTCAAATTTGCCGTCGCGGCTGGAATCTATACCCTGTGGGTTATCTGGCTCGACAATTACTGGTGGCTGGCAGGATTGGTCATTATTTTCGATATGTATATTACAGAGAAGGTGCATTGGGCATTCTGGAAGAAAAAAAATCCACCTGATGGAAGGCAAACCAAGCTGGTTGAATGGGTCGATGCCATCATTTTTGCAGGGATTGCGGCTTCATTTATCCGGATGTTTTTTATTGAGGCAGCCA
>CAYMXK010000460.1:0-3699 GCA_964393915.1 uncultured Prolixibacteraceae bacterium | reverse complement strand
ATCCCAGCCGGTCGAGGTTGGGAGTTTTTATCTCTGAGCCAAAACAGCCGATATACGAGTATCCGGCATCGTCAGACATGATAAAGATGATATTGGGTTGCCCTGTTCCCGGCACTGCCTTTTCGCAAGAGCTGAAACACGCTCCCAGGGCGGCAATTGCCACTGCTCCTGTTACTATACCTTTTGCCATATTCCTGATGTTTTTAATTTCATTTTTTGCTCTCCACCGTTATGCGGCAGGGGTTTCAAGCTGCAACTCCGTATTTCAGACCGAAGTTCAACCTGATCAATTGCGAACAATCTTCACCTCCCGGGGTGCTTTGATCTCCGATTTCACCGATCCGTCGCTTTGCCGCCGGTGCTTAACGGAGATTACCCCGTATGGGGTCGGATAGGTGCCTTCTGCCCATTCCAGGTTTCCGAGGTTGGGAATGATGGAAACCTTTGTGCAGCCCGGTTCCAGAATTTTTATACCCAGCACGTGCTCCGAGAGCCAGGCCGTCGGACCGGATGCCCAGCCATGACAGAGGCTGTGCCGCAATCCGACATAGCAATAATCACCAAAATCACCGTGGATGTCATCTTTTCCTTCCACAGGCAACTGGTCAATCCCGTAGGCGTTTGTGGCCCACTCCAGGTTAAAATCTTCCCAAAAAGTGGTGGCACCCAAAGCCAGCATGCCCCCCCAGTATTCCTTTATGATATCCATGGCCATGACATAGTCGCCCGACTGCGCCATAGCCTGAAGCATGTAGTAACCGTAAAAGGTGGAGAAATTCCTGCCGCCGCCAACCGACAGTACCTCATCCACGGCCTCTCTTGCCGGGATGATACCCGCCAGGCTCAACAGGGCCGCAGCCTGTTTGGAATCATTAATTTCCGGGACAACACTCTTGAGTTTTTCCGCCATTTCACTGCAGCGCAGGGCCATGGCCTGGTCCCCCATCACCCTGCACAATTCAGCCCCCTCGGTTAACGTCATGGCCATGAGCGCCTGGTATCCGGCGTGTATGGCAGGCTGATTCTCGCTGCTGGGCCAGTCCAGAAACCTGTGGCCATCCAGCTTTTCACGGCCATCTTCGCCAATCTTGTCCATGAGTTGTTGCAACAATGGCACAAGATAATCCGACTGGTCTTTCAGATATTCCAAATCTCCGTTCTGACGGTAAATCTCGGCATGCACGAGTACCCACCACATGGAGTAGGAAGATATGCCGTTCATCCATCCGGGGAGAGGGGTTTTGTCCCGTATCAGATCGAGACTGGCAGCCACAACCTCATTATGTCCGAAAACAGCGCCTATGGTCATTACTTCGGGGTGCATATCCCCTACCCATACCAGGCGGTCGCGCTTGATGCCGTCCCACAGGTAATCCTGCATATTCAGGTGGACTGTGTAGGCACCTGTTTCCCAGATTTTGTTCAAGAGTGTATCGCTGCAGCTAAAGGAACCTTCCCGCGGTATATCACGGTATATGGAAATGGCATTGACCTCCTTCAGGAAAAGCTCCCCTGACGGTTCCAGAAAATCAATCCTTACAAAACGGTACCCGGTGTTGCCAATCTCCCGTTTTCCGAGCCAGGGCAACAGTATCTCCTCATCGCGGATGGCATGGTCGTTGGTGGCATTTTTCTCCCCTCCCAGATCCGACATGGCCTCACTCACCGATTCTCCGAAGCGGACGCGAATCCGGAGCGGCTTACCGCCCGACCAGCGGCCGGCAACAATTTCAAGTCCTCCGTGTAACTCCCTTCCAAAATCGAATAAAATCCCCGCCTGATGGCCTTCATCATTCACCATCCGGCACAATCCGTCATTAAACAGGTCAGCCTGGCCATTCCCCTGCAATAAAAGCCTTTCCGAATTACTGATCTTCCCTCCGGAGGAATCTGATGTCCATATAATTTTCACTGGCGGGATGTATTCGCGCTTCATGATATCCACCCGGTTGGTTTCGACACTTTTGGATTCGACACGGGTTTGAATGTCAGGAGAGCTGCAGGACATCTGCAAAACGAGGCCCAGGGCCAGAAGGGAGAATATAAAAATCTTCATATTGTTCATAATTGTTCTTTTATGGATCCGGATGATACCGGCGTTGGTTCCGGGTCAGCCACCAGACTGCCGGAAATTACTGAGTAACGAGAGAAATCTGCACAATTTCCCTTTAATTTTTGTCAGGCCATGAATATAGATATTTTCCTTAAAGAGCAGTCATTGATCCACAGAATTTAATTTAAAAGTTAGCCACGAATGCACGAATTTTTTGCTCACAGATTTCACAGATTTACGATGATTGACCCCTCGGTTCCCTCGGGATGAAAAAAAAGTAGCCACAGATTCACAGATTTTATTTTAAAGGAATTAATGCCACAGATTATTAAAAAAAGAAGTCACAGTTTTACAGATTTTTCGTTCTCCTATCTCCGTTTTCCGGTCTCCCTGATTATTGCCACAGATCACCACCGATTGAATAGGGGTTAAATATTAGTGCATTCGTGGCTAAATGACTTCCTGGTAAAAAATAGCCACAGATTTACCCCCGATATCGGGGGTAAAATAAAAGTTAGCCACGAATGCACGAATAGTACTAATTTTTCTCCTGTCTGCAGCCCTCACTCCAGCGAAAGCAGGAAACCAGTTTTTTCACGCTAAGTTTTGGTTTCGTGTTGGGGTAGCTTTCTCCTACTCCCTCTCTCTGTTCGGGACAGGCTCCATGTCGGCGCTATGCGCCTTTGTGTTTTGTGTAAATTCGTGTAATTTGTGGATAAAAAATAGTTCTATCGGCGCTATGCGCCTTTTTTCTTTTCGTGCAAATTCGTGTAATTCGTGGATAAAGAAAAAAGTTAGCCACGAATGCACGAATAGTACTATTTTTTTTAATCAGTTTGATAAAAAAGCTGCCGGAATGGTTATTTTCGGGGTTTTAAATTCTGAAGAGCTATGAATGAACTTACAGTAGGTACAAGAGTAGATCACCCGAGGTACGGCGAAGGCATTATCAGCCGTGTTAACCTGGTGGCATATGAAGTCTTTTTTGCGCGGGGCGGTAAAATTGAGATTACCAAGCGAAGCGACGATCTGACAGTTATCGAACTGAAAGAGGAAACCCGGCCAAAGAACATGCTGACGCTGAATGAAGTAGAGGATGTTCTGATAAGCGTCCTCGACCGGTTCAACGGCCTCTCCTACACCTCCCAGTTGGGCGACAAGTGGATAGGGGGAGTCCTCGATATTAAACCGGCAAATCCTGATCTGAAATCAAAAGAGATCCCCATTGAAACCTTCTTCCACAAAATTGTAATGGTGCGCGACCGCATGAGGGTGCTGGAACAAAACATCAATTCCCATCCCGTGCTTACGGATGAGGAGAAGGTGAACCTCCAGCAATATATTACCCGGGTATATGGTTCGCTGACCACATTCAATATTCTGTTTGCCGACAAGGAAGATTACTTTGTGGGTGCCAAATCCTGATTCTACAGCGCTCCCTCTCATTCCTGGCAAGGCAGGAAACCAGGCAATGTCCACTGGATTCCCACTTTCGTGAGAATGAGAGACAGGGGTAAAAATGAGATAAATACCTTTGAAAACTAACAATTACAATAAAATGAAAACAACATTTTTAATAGCTCTGATTTTCTTAGCAACTATGGTATCCAATTCACAGAATTACACTTTAAAGGTCTGGCCCGGAG
>CAYMXK010000459.1:0-3704 GCA_964393915.1 uncultured Prolixibacteraceae bacterium | reverse complement strand
TCAGAATGTTTGTTGCAGATGTATTAAGCCTGACTGATCAGAACGTTTATTACAGATGGGTTAAACCTGACTGTTCAGAATGTTTGTTCCAGTCGGGTTAACCTGATGTATTTCACCCGCGCTGCGATGTCCCGTTATGCTGCCGGCCAGCCTGACACCACATGGGATTAACGGATGGCTGATTAGGGACTTGTACCGGCAGGGAGGCAATTCATGCGGCGGCAGCACCTTTTATGTATTTGCCAGGGCAACAGTATGGCAGGCTGCCAGGGCGGCCGTTTCTGTGCGCAGCCTGGATTTCCCCAGGGATATTTCCAGGAAGCCGTTTTGCAAGGCAAGAGTAACCTCATCCTCAGAGAAATCCCCTTCGGGGCCGATCAATACCAACACATGATCACCAGCCGAAATCAGCTCTTTGAGATGTGGCTTTTCACCCGGGTAACAATGGGCTATAAATTTTTTTCCCATAAAGGGAGATTTGATCAATTCTGCAAACGAAACCAACTCGCTGATTTCAGGCATGTAAGCCTTCAAAGACTGCTTCATTGCTGCAAGGGCAACTTTGTGCAGACGCATAATATTGATGTTTTTTCGTTCACTGAAACGGCACTGGATAGGAATAAATCCATCGATCCCTATTTCGACAGCCTTTTCGAGAAGCCATTCTGTGCGATCGCTGTTTTTAGTAGGAGCAACAGCCATTACCAGCTGGTAATTCCGCTTTTCAAAATCCAATTGTGTGGAAGCAATACGAACCCGGCATTTTTTAGGGTGCGCTTCTTCGATCGATCCTTCAAACCAACCGCCGCTTCCGTCAGTTAACGTAACAACATCGCCCTCCTTCATGCGCAGAACCCTTATGGCGTGACCCGATTCCACTTCATCCAGAAGAACAATATCCTCTTTAATTTCAGGTAAATAAAATATATTCATTGATCATATAATTCATTCTGCGCACCAAATGTATAACTTTCAAACCGATCCACAGACCTGCTCCTATCCATCTTATTTCACTGCAAACCGGAATTCCTTACCTGTTATCCTGAAGCGGCCTGTTACCACATCAGTGGTATGGGAGTCGGCAATTCCGGAAAAACCGGGCTGCTTACCACCAACCGCTGCAGTGAACCAACCGGGTTCGATCACACGCAGTTCTTTGTCGTTGATGACAGAGAGCTGACGGGGATCCAGGCTAAACTCCACCACTTTCGATTCGCCCGGCTTCAGGGATATCCTTTCGAAACCCTCGAGCTGGCGAATGGGACGCGGCGTGGAGGCTTTCTCATCGGTCAGATAGAGCTGAACCACCTCCTCACCTGCGCGTTGCCCGGTATTGGTCACCTTCACGGATACCTTCAGGGGTTGACCAGCCACCAGCGTTTGGGGAAGTTTCAGCTCTGTATAGGCAAAAGTGGTGTAGCTCAGACCAAAACCAAACGGATACAAAGGCTGACCCGTAAAATAGCGGTACGTGCGCTCTGTCATGTCGTATTCTTCGAAAGGCGGCAATTGGTCAACCGACTGGTAATAGGTCAACGGAAGCCTGCCTGCAGGATTGTAGTCGCCCGTCAAAACGTCGGCAACAGCATTGCCTCCCTCCTGACCAGGATAACCGGCAGTCAGAATGGCATCCATGTGTCCGGCTGCATAATTGACAGACAAGGCACTTCCGTTCAACAGCACCAGGATTACAGGTTTACCAGTGGCTTTAACGGCCTTCATCAGCTCCTCCTGAACCCCAGGCAGGTTAAGATGGGTACGGTCACCTCCTTCAAAACCATCCACCTTGATGGGCATCTCCTCTCCTTCAAGTCTCTGCGAAAGACCCAGTACCAGCACGACAACATCAGACTGACGGGCTATTCCGATTGCCTTCTGAAGCATCTCTGGATCTGGCATGGCCCACAAAAGACGGGCATCACCATCGCCATACCAGTTGCGGTATTCATACACAATCTTATATTTTTTTCCCGCCTCGAGATGGAGAGGTTTCTCGCTGTGAAATGCATGGTGCTCAGAATTTTGCCTGAGGATGCGTTCGCCTTCGAACCAAACATTCAGGGTTGGCATACCCCAGCTGCCAATATGATAAGTTCCGGTAACCGGAGGAACCAGGTAGCCGGTCCAGCGGACACTGAAATCGTCATCGGGCAATTCAGGTGCCGGAGCATGGGATTCCCAATAAAAGTCGATATTATCATCGATGCGTACAAAAGCAGGGTCGCCTTTCAACTCCGCGTTGGCAAAATACTCACCCTTCACTCCCTGCCTGCCATCCTCTGTCTGAAGAAAAACAGACGGAATGGGATGAAGGTTATGTACCTCATTGGCCAGGTGGCTGCCTTCAGCGAACAATATTTTTGTGCGGGGCTCGAGCTTGTTGCGCAAACCCTGCAAAACGGTCACGGGATTCTTGGGAATACCATTATAATTACCAAGCAGAGCTTCCCAGTTGTCGGCATTTGGTCCTATTACTGCAATGGTTTTCACGTCACGTGACAACGGCAGGATATTATTCTCATTTTTAAGAAGTACAATACTCTTTTGTGCTGCCTCGCGCGCGAGTGTAGTGTGCCTGTCTGAAGTGTTTACGCTGAAAGGTATCTGTGCATAGGAAACCTTTTCTTCCGGATCGAACATACCCAGTCTGAACCGGGCTTCAAAAAGCCGGCTGACAGTAATATCAATGTCTGACTCGCTGATAATCCCACGTTTCACAGCCTCTCCAAGGTGGGGATAGGAATTCCCGCAATTAAGGTCTGTGCCCACTTTCACGGCAACGGCTGAGGCTTCAGCCGCATCGGCAGAGTAACCCTGAAATTTAAAGAAGTCACTGATGGCCCAGCAATCAGAAACAATATAACCTGCAAATCCCCAATCTTCACGAAGTATCCGGTAAAGATACGGATTGGCACAGGCCGGGTGGTCGCGGAACTGGTTATAGGCGCACATCACTGAATGGGCTTTGCCATCAACAATGAGGGTTCGGAAGGCTGGCAGGTAAGTCTCGTAAAGATCCCGCTCACTGACTTTGGCATTAAATTCATGCCTGAGTGGCTCAGGGCCGGAGTGGACAGCATAGTGTTTGGCAGTAGCGACGACCTTCAGATAATCAGGATCATTCCCCTGCAGGCCTTTTACAAACTCAGCGCCCATTATACCCGTGAGAAAGGGATCCTCGCCATAGGTTTCATGCCCGCGGCCCCATCTGGGGTCACGGAAAATATTTATGTTGGGTGACCAAAAAGTTAATCCCTGGTAAATTCCCCGCTTCCCGCGCCTGGCCATTTCATGATGCTTGGCACGTGCCTCGTCTGAAATAACAGTGGCCACGCGGTGCATCAGATCTTTGTCCCACGATCCGGCAATGGTAATCGACTGGGGAAATACCGTGGCATACCCGGCGCGGGCCACACCATGCAAACACTCATTCCACCAGTTGTGGGCAGGAACGCCTAAACGGTCGATTGCCGGGGCAGCATACACCATCTGGCTGATTTTCTCTTCAAGGGTCAACTCTGAAACCAGCAGAGATACACGCTCTTCCAGCGGCAAATTGATATCCTGGTATAAATATTTTAATGAATTCTGGGCTTCAAGAATCAATGAAAGCCCCGCCATAGCGGCGATAAACAACAAAGTTCTTTTCATGTCACTGTTCTGTTCTGGTTTGTTTGTAAAATTAATAAAGAAATTTATTCTGT
>CAYMXK010000458.1:0-3724 GCA_964393915.1 uncultured Prolixibacteraceae bacterium | reverse complement strand
GGCGGACTTTGGATGCGTTCAGCAGGTGGCTGTGTGGCTGCAGCAGGAGGAGGGTTTGCTGCCGTAGCATTCAAATTGCCGGTAGTGCCGGTTGGGGTAGGGTCAGTCTGGGCCATATTAAAGTGACTCCGTCCATCGATCGTTCTTTTATAAGTGCTGAATGCCTGAAAAATCGACTCTGTAATTTTTTCCTTGCCGGCATCAGAAACCAAAAATTTCCTTTCATTGGGGTTGCTGATGAATCCTACTTCAACCAGAACACTTGGCATACTCGCCTGCCGCAGTACCAGAAAGCCGGCCTGTTTTACCCCCCTGTCGGTCAGATTCAGGTTTTGTCCGAAATATTTCTGAATATGTGCCGCAAAATCAATGCTTTGTCCCTGGTATTCCGACTGCAGGTTTTCAAACATGATATAAGATTCTGCTTCGCGAGGATCAAATCCTTCGTAATTGGCAGTATAGTCCTCTTCCAATAGAATTACCGAGTTCTCTTTTTTGGCTACTTCGAGGTTCTCCTGACTTCGGTGAAGCCCCAGGGTGAAGGTTTCTGTTCCATTGGCCGACGGGGACGATACATAATTGGCATGCAGGGAAATAAACAAGTCTGCCTTATTGCGGTTGGCAATGCTGGCCCGTTGAAAAAGAGGTATGAAAACATCCTTATCGCGTGTGTAAATCACTTTTACTTCGGGATAAGCACTGTTGATTTTTTTTCCTAAGCGCTTTGCCAGATCAAGTACAATGTCCTTCTCCCTGACGCCACCTGAGACTGCCCCCGGATCATGGCCTCCGTGTCCGGCGTCAATAACTACCGTGCGCAGGGCGCGAATCTCACCTGAATTGCCCGCGAGGGTTGCAGGAATGAAACCGGACAATGCTATTATCAGGCAGGTTAATTGTATTCCGAGACGATTAATCATATCAATGTGCTTTACTATATTCAGCAAAATTATAAATATTAGGATAATTTTGCATTTACTGAGCTTAAAGTACACCCCTTATTTATATTTTTGCACACCACATGCCGGTAATTTCAGGCAAAATTGATTTAGTAATTTGTACAGAACACTATATATATATATTGTCTTCTTCCTGTTAACGGGATTTGCCTATGGACAGGAATTCCCTGACAGTCTGAGGAGGGCGCCTTATCAGTTGGACGATACCACCGGTTTTCATTTACTGTTGAGTGACACCACCTTTACCGGCGAAATCCAGTATGTTGACAGCGTACCTGCCGAGCCTGCCGAAGTAGTGATCGAAGCGCCTATTGATTATGAGGCGAAAGACTCCATCATTTTTTCCCTGGATGGTCAACGGGTGTATATGTACGGTGATGCAAAGGTAAAATATCAGCAGATTGAGTTAAGTGCCGACCATGTAATTCTTGATCTTGAAACCAAGGAGGTGTATGCAGAGGGGGTTCCCGATTCTACCGGGACACTCATCGGAAAGCCGATATTTCAGGATGGATCTGAGAAGTTTGAGTCGAAAACTTTGCGCTATAATTTTCAGACACAGAAAGGAATAATCACCGATGTGATAACCGAGCAGGGAGAGGGGTTTGTTCATTCCGGCCGTGCGAAAAAGATTTCGAAGGATGCTTTTATCCTTCAGCAGGGAAAATATACCACCTGCGATGCCGACCATCCCCATTTCTATCTCAATTTGTCGCGGGCAAAGGTGATTTCGAACAATAAAATTATTACCGGGCCTGCTTACATGGTTCTTGAAGACTTTCCACTCTATTTTCCGGTGATACCCTTTGGTTATTTTCCCAGTTCCCCCACCTACTCTTCGGGAATCCTGGTTCCTTCATACGGGGAAGAGGCCAACCGCGGGTTCTTTCTTCGTGAAGGGGGGTATTACTGGGCTGCAAATGAATATTTCGATGTGTCGGTCAGGGGAGATATATACTCTAAAGGATCGTGGGGTGCAAAGATGCATACCAACTACCGTGCAAGGTACCGTTATAGCGGAGGATTTGATTTCCGGTATTCAGTGAATGTATACGGTGAAAGGGGCCTTGATACCTACACCAAATCACCTCAGTTCCAGGTAATGTGGTCCCACAGTCAGGATGCAAAGGCCAATCCCAGCCGAACTTTTAGTGCCAACGTGAATTTCTCCACCAGCGGGTACGATAAACAAAATTCATTATCGGCTGATAGTTACCTGCGTACCCAGAAATCATCGAGTATCTCCTATGCCAAACGCTGGGAAAATACCCCTTTCAATATGTCGGCCAACTTCAGGCACTCCCAGAACTCAACCGACACGACGCTCACCCTGTCCCTGCCCGAATTAACCTTCAATATGGCCAAAATCTATCCTTTGAAATTTAAGAATCGTGTAGGATCGGCCAAGTGGTATGAAAAGTTCGGATTCAGTTACTCCTCTAATCTGCGCAATACGATCACGGCAAAAGAGTATGAGATTATGAAAAAATCTTTTGCTACCGACTGGAAAAACGGAATTCAGCACAACCTGCCAATTTCATTGCCTAACTTTAATTTGCTGAAATTTATTAATATGAGTCCAAGTTTCAGCTACAATGAAAAGTGGTATTTTAAAAGCATTGAAAAAAGTTATTTTGCTGATCAGACTTTCATGGATGAAAGAGGCCGGATGTCAAATGTAAGAATCGATACGATAACTGGTTTGAAGCGAAATTACCAATACGCATATAGCCTGAGTGCCACATCCAATATTTATGGGATGTATATACCGGTTAATACTAATTCCAGGATCAAAGGAATACGTCATAAGATGACGCCTCAGTTAAGCTTTAGTTATAATCCCGATTTTGGAGATCCAAAGTTTGGTTTCTGGAAGGAAGTCCAGGTTGATTCCACTGGCAGAATGGAGCAATATTCCATTTTTGAGGGGGGGATCTATGGGGCAACCGGCAGAGGCGCGGCGGGAATGGTCTCCTTTTCATTGTCGAACAATGTCGAAATGAAGGTGGCCGATCTTAAGGATACTACTGCCACAAGCCAGTTTAAAAAAGTGAAAATAATCGATAACCTGAGTTTTAATACATCTTATAACCTGATTGCCGATTCCTTTAACCTGAGTCCGATAAGTATCCGTGGGCGAACTACCATCCAGGGAGTGGGCATCAATTTCGGATCGATGTTAGATCCTTACATCACCAACAGCAGGGGGCAGAGAATCAATCAGTATGCCTGGAACCACAACAAAGGTTTTGCCAGGTTGGGCCGGCTGGTGAATTCAAATCTCTCCTTTGGTATGCAGTTTGACTCCAAGAAGGGGCAAAAGGAATCTGACGAAGCACGCGAATCCATCGAAGAAGATAATGTGCTTCCGGGTGATTTCACAGACTATGTTGATTTCAATATTCCATGGAACTTTGGCTTTGATTATTCCTTTAGCTACAACAGGCCAAATCCAAATGAAAAGGCGCGTATTTCCCAGACACTAAACCTGAGGGGTAGTGTAACGCTTACAGAGAAGTGGAGAATAAATATGAACACCAACTACGATATATCCGCTAAAGCTTTTTCATTCACCAATTTCAGTATATACAGAGACCTTCACTGTTGGGAAATGTCGCTCAACTTTGTGCCTTTCGGTTATATGAAGAGCTACAGTTTTACACTAAATGCCCGGACTTCCATGCTTAAGGATTTGAAAGTCATTAAGCAACGAAGTTTCTACGATAACTTCTGATTATAAACCATTAATATCAATTCTATGAAGA
>CAYMXK010000457.1:0-3730 GCA_964393915.1 uncultured Prolixibacteraceae bacterium | reverse complement strand
TGCGCTCATCAATGCCACCCCCGACCATTGGCATGCCCCCGGAACATGGATGGCAATTAAGAGCGGAAAACATGTGTATGTGGAAAAACCATGCGGGCACAACCTCCGGGAGGATGAATTGCTGGTTGCGTTTCAGAAAAAGTACAATAAGGTGGTTCAGATGGGAAATCAGCAGCGTTCTGCCCCCGAATCCATCGAAATAATAGTTGAAATTCACAGAGGAGCAATCGGTGAGGTGTACAAGGCAGTGGCATTTTATGCCAACGGACGGGGCGCTGTGCCCCTCCCTGTTCAGGCACCCGTGCCCGAAGGCCTCGATTGGGACCTCTTTCAGGGACCTTCGCCCCGTAAGCAATATATGCACGATACGTGGGATTATAACTGGCACTGGTATGGCTGGGATTTCGGAACGGCTGAATCGGGGAACAATGCCACCCATGAACTCGATGTAGCCCGCTGGGCCCTGCAGGTCGATTATCCTGAAAAGGTGGAAACAGAGGCTGCCAAACGCCATTTCGCGGATGATGGCTGGACAATGTATGATACCATGGATACAACATTCCATTTCAAGGGGAATAAGGTAATCAAATGGGACGGTAAATCCCGAAATGCCCATAAAACCTACGGATCTGACCGCGGAACAATTATTTATGGAACAAACGGCACCGTGTATGTCGACCGCGGGGGGTATACCATGTATGACAGAGGCGGCAAACTTGTTCGGGAGCGCAAAAGTGGCGGACAGGAAGCAGGAACTGCCCTCGGAGGCGGTGGCGATATGTCCACACTGCATGTGGTTAACTTCTTTGACGCTATCCGCGGAAAGGCTGAGGCAAAAGCCCCTATTCATGACGGAGCCATCAGTAATCACCTCATAAATTACCAGAATGTGGCCTACCGCATCGGAAAATCTTTTGAAGTATGCACCGAAACCGGCCGTATCTTCGACCGTGAAGCCATGAAACTCTGGGGCAGAGAGTACGAACCCGGATGGGAACCTGTTCTATAATTAACTAAATTTTCAATACAATGGAAGAATCAAGACGTTCATTTATCAAAACGGCAGCCATCGGTTCGGCTGGGGTTGCCATGGGTGGTGCTGCCTATGGATTTAGTGCCAGAAGTTACGGCAATATTGTGGGTGCCAATTCAAAAGTAAGGGTTGGCGTAGTTGGGTTTTCCGACCGTTTCAAACAATCATTGCTACCTTGTTTCCTGGATCATTCAAAGGAAATGAACTTCGAAATGGTTGCCCTTTCTGATCTCTGGAGCCGCCGCCGCGATGAAGGCAAGGCTTTTATCAAGGAGAAATCAGGCTGGGATGTTGCCCTGTGTCGCAACAATGAAGAGCTTTATGACAGGAAGGATATTGATGCCGTAATTATCAGCACCGCTGATTTCCAGCATGCCTTGCACCTGGTAGAGGCCTGTAAGGCTAAGAAAGATACCTATTGTGAAAAACCTTATGCAGAATCGATGGACGACGCCAATGCTGCCCTCAAAGCGGTAAAGGATTCAAAAATTGTCGTGCAGATTGGTTCCCAGCGTCGCAGTGCACCCAATTACCACGCGGCCAATGACTACATCAAATCAGGCAAATTCGGCGACATAAAAATGGTGGAGATGACATGGAATGTCAATCAGCCCGGCCGCTGGCGCCGCCCCGATCTGTGTGCCTCCATAAAGGAGAGTGAAACCGATTGGAAACGCTACCTGATGAACCGTCCTTTTGAACCGTGGGATCCGAGAAAATACCTCGAGTACAGATTGTTCTGGCCATATAGCTCCGGAATCCCCGGACAATGGATGTGTCACCAGATCGACACCGTCCACTGGTTTACAGATTTGCCCTATCCAAGGAGTGTAGTCGCCAACGGTGGAATATACCAGTGGCAGGATGGCAGAACCAATCCGGATACGCTTACCGCAGTGTTCGACTACGGCCCCGACAATGATAAGTCTAAGGGATTCCAGGTGGTTTACTCCTCAAGATTCAGCAACTCCGCCGGCGGAACAAAGGAACTCTATTACTCCAATGGTGGCATGCTTAACCTCGATACGAATATGGTAACTCCCGAGGGGGGATTGCGCGAAAGAGAGGCTTCAGCAATGAAAATGAAGGCTAATCTTTTAACTCCTTATGAATTGCCAAAGGTCTCTATGGCTACATCAGCCGATACCAGTGGCGATACCCAGACTTCGGCGCATATGCGCAACTGGATGGAGTGCGTTCGCTCACGCAAGGAAACCAATGCCCCTGTGGAGGCTGGTTATAACCATACTGTTGCATGTGCCATGGCAAATGCTGCCTATCGCACAGGTTTACCTGTTCAATTTGACCCCAAAGCCAAACAAATTATGGCCGGAGGCAAAGTTTTTAAATATTAGATAAGTGATGGTATTTATGCCCCGGTCGTTTTTGCCGGGGCATTTGTTTTTGATGTTGTTGCCGTTCCGGTTAATATGTTGTTTTAACTCTTTATGAAAAGATTAATTTTCTTCCTGCTCTCTTTTTCAGCCATTTTGCTGCTGACAGAAAATGCAGTTTCGCAACCCCCGCGTGAGCTTGTTCAGGTATTAATAACACCCGACCGTGCCGACTGGACCTATAAGACCGGCGAGTTGCCGGAATTTAGTATATCCGTGTGGCGCAACAAGGTGCCTCTGTCCGATCTGGAAGTATTCTATGAGTATGGCCCTGAGCTGATGAAACCGGAGAAGAGTGGCAGGGAGTTGCTCAGAAAAAAGGATCTGGAAGTGAAAATGACATCTCCCGCAACTGCCGGATTTTACCGGCTCACCGCCTGGGTAGAAGTTGATGGTAAAAAATACTCTTCCTACTCAACTGTTGGGTTCTCTCCTGAAAAAATTGAGCCAACCACAACATTGCCAGGCGACTTCAGGGAGTTTTGGGACAATGCCATTAATGACCTGAAAAAAATCCCGGTGGCCCCGGTTCTAACCCTTATGCCTGAACGCTGTACCGAACTGGTGGATGTTTATCATGTGCGGCTCGATAACATCCACGGAAAATTGTATGGAGTTTTATGCAAGCCCAAAAAAGCCGGAAGATACCCTGCAGTGCTGCACGTTCCGGGGGCTGGCGTCAGGCCTTACGAAGGCGATGTCGCCAATGCATCAAGGGGAATTATTACCCTTCAGATTGGGATTCATGGGGTTCCGGTAAATATGCCAGCCTCCTTCTATGAGGACTTGCGCTTTGGTCCACTCAGGGACTATAATACCATCAATCTCGATGACCGCAATAATTATTATTATAAAAGAGTCTATCTGGGCTGTGTCAGGGCTGTGGATTTTATTACCTCACTTGAAGATTTTGATGGGAATAACCTGGCCGTTCATGGAGGCAGCCAGGGCGGTGCGCTCTCCATTATTGCCGCCTCACTTGACAAGCGAATCAAATATCTGGCCGCATTCTATCCGGCATTGGCCGATCTTACCGGCTATCTGCACGGTCGGGCAGGTGGCTGGCCGCATATGTTCCGCAACGATTTTACCAATAAACCCGAAAAAATTGCCGTATCCAAATATTATGATGTGGTGAATTTTGCCCGTTTTGTCACCATTCCCGGGTGGTACAGCTGGGGCTACAACGACAACGTATGTCCCCCTACATCCATGTTCGCTGCCTACAATGTGATCAATGCACCCAAGGAGCTTGCTCTTTTTCAGGAAACACAGCACTGGACATTTCCCGAACAGCGGGAAC
>CAYMXK010000456.1:0-3770 GCA_964393915.1 uncultured Prolixibacteraceae bacterium | reverse complement strand
AGGCACAGGATTAGGATTGAGTTTGGCTTATGACATTGTAAAAGCGCATGGTGGGGAGTTGATGGTGGAAACGAAAGAGGGGGAAGGAAGTGAGTTTATTATTCAATTACCTTATTATTAAATCATGATAATCATTTAATCATGGAAATCATAGCCTGTCCCGATTTTTCGGGAGTTAAGATATTTTACGATATTGTAAAAGCGCATGGCGGGGAATTTAAAATAGATTCTGAGGAAGTAATCACTACAGCGTTAAGCGTTGTATTAGGACTGCACCAAATCTTTTTTGGTTCGGCTTCAATTGATTCTGTTTTTACTTTTGTCCAGTAATTCAGGATTTTGTCAGAACATTACCTTCAATAAGGTTTTCCCTCCAAACAGGGTTTCTTTCAGTCAACTCACCGATATTACTCAGGATAAAAACGGGACCATGTGGTTTGCGTCAAATATCGGATTGTACAGCTATAACGGTTATGAAATGATTTCGTACAAAAACAACCAGTTGGATCCAAATTCAATAGCTGGTGATATTTTGCGTTCTGTTTGCGCCGACAACGAAGGAAATATATGGATTGCGGTTCAAGGGCAAGGTATAGATAAGTTTGATCCGGTTACTGGTATCTTTACGCATTACAAGCCGGATCCCAATGATCCGGGGAGCCTGAGTTCAGACTGGGTGAATGTAATGTTGGTAGACCACGAAGGAGTTCTTTGGATTGGTTCGGGGCAAGGATTGGAAAGGTATGACGTGCGAACGGAAAAATTTATTCATTACAAAAATATTCCGGATGATTCAACAAGCCTAAGTTACAACGAGGTAGTTGCTATTTATGAAGATCGTGAAGGAACTATATGGATTGGAACGGGCTCTGTTTATGGCACTGATCAAAATAATTCTGAAGCTGGTGGATTAAACAAATTAGATAAGGAAACGGGGACTTTCAGACGTTTTAAGCATAATCCTGATAATCCCAACAGCCTTATCAATAATAAAGTGAGCGCCATTTTTGAAGACAGCAAAGGCACCCTATGGATAGGAACAGCAGGCGATGGTTTGCATACCATGGATAAGTCGGTTGAAATAATTACCAGGCATCGTTATGATCCAAATCAACCCAATAAACTTAGTCGACCACCTCTTAATTCATCAACCCCCAACGATCATATTAGATTTATCAATGAAGATGTTACTGGCGCAATTTGGATTGGCACATTAGATGCCGGTCTAAATTATTACAACCCGGAAACAAAAGAAATAACCCACTTCGAATCAGAGAACAATAATCCGGGCGCCTTTACCGACCGGACCACCTGGGCCGCCTTTGTTTCAAGAGATGGCGTTTTATGGATTAGTACATTATTTGGTACTTTATATCGCATTGATCCACTGCAGTCAGAAATTCCGTTCATGGAATTACCAGATCGGGGGGTCGAATGTTTTTATGAAGATAGAGATGGTACACTTTGGTGGGGTTCAGATAAAATTTATGTTTCCGGCAATAAATATGAAAACCTCATTCAAAAGATTAATAGTGAATTTAATCAGGCTTCAATAAATTTCAACTATGTGAAAGTTATAAAGGAAGACAGTAAAGGGAATATTCTGATTGGAGGAGGTGGAGGTTTGATCATATTAAATTTTACAACCAGACAATTCACACATTATGTGCATGATCCAGAAGACAAGAACACACTTAGCAACAATAATATTATATCTATATCGGAAGACAGTAAAAAAAACCTTTGGATTGGCACACTCAGTGGCTTAAACCGGTTGAATCCGGCAACGGGCGAGATAAAACGATATTTCGTTGACACTGAAAATGCTGACTTATTCGGTCCAAATTTTATACTCGATGTTCTGTTGGACAACGAAGATAAAACATGGGTAGCTTTAGGTTCAGGTAAGGGTTTGTGTATGTTAAATGAAGCAAGCGGAGAATTTAAACAATATATAAGTGCTTACATCGTAAATTGCCTTTTTAAAGATTCGGAAGGAATGCTTTGGGTGGGAACCAGTGATGGTCTTTTTTATTACGATTTAGTTAAAATGGTTTATGTAAGCTACACTGATCAAAATTCTTTTAATGAAATAACATCTGTTTCAAATATCATTGAAGACGATATTAAGAATATATGGATTAGCACCGGCTCAGGAATTATTAAAATAAATGCGCTGCGTACCGGTACAAAAATCTATGGAACAAATTACGGTGTTTATTCCGAAATGTTAAACCGGAATGCGACCTATAAAGACCGTAATGGCTTTTTGTATTTTGGCGATGAAAACGGATACTATAGATTTCTTCCGTCAGAAATTACTACAAATTCAAGGCCTCCCCTGGTAGTGATTTCTGGTTTCCATGTTGCGGATCAGGCAGAGAATTCCGTTACGGGTCAAAAAGAGGAAACCTTTTCGCTTTTGAACGACATCAGTTTAAGTTACAACCAGAATACATTTTCTTTTGATTTTGCTGTAATCGATTATTCAAATCCAGCTGCAAATCAACATTTTTTTATGTTGGAAAACTACGATGATAACTGGCGAAAGGCAAATGCAGACAGACGAGCTTACTATTTTAATATTCCACCGGGCAAATATACATTTCGGGTTAAAGGCGCAAACAGCTATGGAGTATGGGCTGAAAAAGCAATCCATGTCATAATAAGTCCACCCTGGTGGAAAACAATTTGGGCATATATCGTTTACGGAATAATTTTTATTTCCAGTGTTTGGCTTATTCATAATTTCCAGCGTCAGCGTGTAATTCGTTTAGAGAGGGCAAGGACACAGCAAAAAGAACTGGAACAGGCCCGTGAAATAGAAAAAGCTTACAAAGAACTCAAATCCACCCAATCCCAACTTATCCAATCCGAAAAAATGGCTTCCTTAGGCGAACTAACTGCAGGAATTGCCCACGAAATACAGAATCCGCTGAACTTTGTCAATAACTTCTCAGAGATAAGTGTAGAGCTCGTCGATGAAATGAATGAGGAACTGGAGAAAGGAGATATCGAGGAGGCAAAATTCATCGGGAAGGACCTCAAAGAAAACCTCTCAAAAATCAATCACCATGGTAAGCGTGCAGGAGCCATCGTCAAAGGCATGCTCGAACATAGCAGAATCAACTCTGGAGAAAAAACCCCCACTGATTTAAATGCGTTGGCCGATGAATTTGTGAGGCTTTCCTACCACGGACTTCGAGCCAAAGACAAATCCTTCAATGCCGATTTCCAACTGGAACTCGATCCGGATCTTCCAAAAGTGAATGTAGTGGCTTCTGATATAGGAAGGGTGATCTTGAACTTGGTAAATAATGCTTTTTATGCGGTGCAGGTAAAGACGCACGGCGGTGCGTCTCTACAACAAACGCCGTCACCATACAACCCCACCGTCACCGTTTCCACAAAAAACATGGCAACACATGTGGAAATCCGCGTGAAAGACAACGGCCCCGGTATCCCTGCTGAAATCAAGGATAAAATCTTCCAACCCTTCTTCACCACCAAACCCACCGGACAGGGAACCGGATTGGGATTGAGTTTAAGCTATGATATTGTAAAAGCACATGGCGGGGAGCTGAAGGTGGAGACTAAGACCGCCCGTGCCGGTAAGGACGGGGACGATCACCGACTGAATGACTCAGACGGGCAGGCGATCGGACAAGGAAGTGAGTTTATAATTCAATTACCCATATAAGGTAAAGTTTTACTCAAAAAAATAACGATATGAAATTCTTAGTAGTAGATGATGAAAAAGATGTCGAAAT
>CAYMXK010000455.1:0-3774 GCA_964393915.1 uncultured Prolixibacteraceae bacterium | reverse complement strand
AGTTACAAATCAGTTTGTTATTGTTATCTAATTCAGCAATTTGGGCAACAAAATTTAGCTTAACCCCATCAATATCATGCTGGCCTGTTTTTCTGATTTGTTTGCCGGTATGCCTCTCAACCTCCATCAGAGAGTGGGCATCTCCACAAGAAACAAGAAGGTTCCCATTTTTCATTTCCAAAACAGAAAATGGATTTCCTTCGACTTTAAAACGAAGTATCTCTTTTCCCCTTTTGTCTAATTCCACTATTTCTCCCTTTCCCATTATCGGGATCAAATAAGTTCCTTTTTTAGATTTTATTACCTGCCTTAATTGGGCATGATGTTTAGTTACTTCTGTATCAAAAGAGATAGTTTTCTTCGGTCTTCCATTTTTATCCAACTCCACTATTTTCGCTGGTGTTCCACTGTATGCCAGCAAGAAACCACCATCAGGCAACTGAGTGGCGGAAAAAAGCTCACTCCCGGGTTCCACCGTATAATCCCAGATGGTTTCATGATCAGCATTAATGAGTTTTGCTCCTTTGCCATATGCGATCAATAAATCCCCTTTTTTGGTCAGAGATACATTCTCGCAATCCTCCCCCGGCTGCAATTCATAGGACCACTCAATTTGTTTGGTTTCCCTGTCAACCAGAGCTACCTGAAGCCAGTTACAACCGCTGACAAAAACTTTCCCCGTCTGACCGAAGATATTGCCGCTGATAAAAAAAAGGAGAAACAAAAATTTATCCATGAAAAAAGGAATTTTTAAAAGGTGAGACGAGGATGTCTAATAAGGTTAAACACCCTCATCTCGTCACTTCTTACTGATTTTTCAAATCGTTAAATAATTCAAACGCCTGATCGACGGTGAAGTTTTGATGAACAACGGCGCTAACCGCCTGGATCATTGCAATGGGATCTTCTGACTGAAAAACGTTGCGGCCCATGTCAACACCGGCGGCGCCGTCGTTGATGGCCATATAGCAAAGCTCAAGTGCCTCCTTCTCGGGAAGCTTTTTGCCCCCGGCAATTACAATCGGCACAGGGCAGGCTGCCACTACGTTTTCAAAGCCTTCGCAATAGTAGGTTTTGACAATGTTCGCCCCATTTTCTGCACAAACCCTTGATGCCAGTCCAAAGTACCGGGAATCCCGGGCCATATCTTTCCCTACGGCAGTTACCCCCATTACAGGAATGCCATATTTAGACCCGAAATCGGCCAGTTTGAAAAGGTTGGCAACTGTTTTGGCCTCCGTTGCAGGGTCGCCAATCGCCAGCATGATGGCCATGGCAGATACATTTAAACGGATGGCATCTTCAATATCTATCAACACATTGTCGTTCAATTCCGTAAGGATGGTAGTTCCGGCATCGGAACGCAAACAAATCGGTTTATTGATGTTGGCAGGAACCGAGGATTGCAATATACCGCGGGCACACATGAGGCAATCGGCATATTCCATGAGGGGAACAATGTTCAGGTCGATCCTTTCAAGCCCTGAAGTGGGCCCCATAATAAAGCCATGGTCGAAAGCGAGCATAACTGTCCTGGCAGTTTTTGGATTGAAAATACGCGTCAGGCGGTCCTTGGCGCCCCACGACAGGTTATCGGAACCTTTGACATGGAAGGACTGGCTTTTCACCGAAACGCCGGTACCAAATTTTTTTCCTTCTCTAATATCATCTAAATCAGCCATATTAAAATTGAGATTTAAGTTTTTTTTTAAGTTGAAGATTAATGTAAGCTATGGGTGCCCTATTGTTAAGACAACCCGCTTACTGATTGATGGAATGCAGAAAACATGCATGCCCATGATAGTGCACCGGCATCGGCAGAACCAATGGAACGTTCGCCATAATTACGGGCACGTCCAAAATTGGCTTTCATATCAACTGTTGCCATAGCACCCTGCTGAGCAGCCTCTGCGGCTTCAGCAAAGAGTTCACGCATATCAGCAGACCCGGAAGCCCTGATGGCATCAACCGCAGGAATAAGTGCGTCCATCATGGTTTTATCGCCTCTTACTGCTTTGGTCTGTTTTTGCACACCCTCCAGGCCTCCCTGAAACATTTGTTTCACCTGCTGGCCATCCAGTTCAGTACCTTCGGCATGGTCACTCATACCCAGCAGAAAACCTCCAAAAAGGGTGCTCGTTGAGCCGCTGGTCTGCATCATTACGTTAAAGCCCATCTCGTTGAGCATGGTTTTAAACTCAGTTCCCTTTTCAGCCGCTTCAACAGCCGAAGTCAGGGCCTGGACAATAGCAGTACCGTGGTCACCATCGCCGGTAACGGCATCGAGGCGGGAAAACTCATCAGCCCTCTCGCCGACTTTGACGAGTGCAAATTTCCACATGGAAATAAAATCCTGAACAGTCAGTTTATGCATTGTAAATCCGGATTAGAGGATGGTCATTTGTTGAGTTACAGAGTTGTCCAGTAAGGAGTGTCAGCCTGCCTGTTTTTCAGCAGCTCAACATGGTCTGCATCCAATTTTCCGAGTATCATCTGAAACCCTGACATCTCCTGGACCGTCAGCAATTCTCCGATTTTTGCATGTACCACTTCTACGCCCTCACTGGCAAGAACCTGGTGCGCTTTCCGGAAAATAATATTCAGCTCCATCAGGGTGGTTGCCCCTACCCCGTTGATGTAAAGCAATACTTTATCGCCCGGTTGGGGCTGTATCTTCTGGCTAAGCTGGCCAATCATGATTTCGGCAGTTTTATCGGCCGATTCGAGCATTTGCCTGCCACCGCCGCCTTCGCCATGCTGTCCCATACCAATTTCCATCTCCCCTTTGGCGAGTTCCGAAATGGTTGCGCCATTCTGCGGATGGGTACACGATCCCATAGCTACGGCCAGGGTGGCAACCTGACGGTTAAAACGCTCACCTATTTCATATATCTCATCGAGGCTTTTTCCCTCTTCGGCAGCAGCGCCGACAATTTTATAAAGAGGTATGCAACCAGCCAGGCCACGGCAGTCTTCCTCAGGGGTATCAATGCCGGCGCTGATATCGTCGTGGGTCAGTATTTTCTTCACCTTGATGCCTGCTCTCTCAGCAAGTTGCATGGCCATATTGGCACTCATCACGTCGCCTGAGTGGTTAAGGACGACCAGCAAAATGCCCGCCTCGCGTTTGAACAGCTGTAAAGCCTGAAAAAGCCGCTGCGCACCAGGGGCAGCGAAAATATCACCTACCACTGAGCAATCGAGCATTCCTTCACCTACAAAACCGCTTAACGCAGGTTCGTGTCCCGAACCTCCCAAAGTAACAATCGCTACTTTCGACTCGTCTTTCGGGTTAGCCCTCACTACAATGTTTTCAGCAGCCAATGCCACTTTATCACTGAATGCCAGCACGTAGCCTTCCAGCAGTTCACGGGTGATGTTTTCAGGTTCATTGATGAACTTGGTCATGATTTTTGTACTCATCATTTTTGGTTTTTACGGTTATTTACTGGTTATCGAAACACATTAATTCTACAGGGACGCCTTCTTCCTCGATAAATGCAATAGTAAGATTTTCGCCGGCACGCATTGGCTCAACGATCACTTTTGCGCCTTTCAAAGCAGCCTCCAGATCAGGCACTTCATAGGCAATGTGCGCCACTTTCTGAACGAGTTCCGGCATGCACGATCCCTCTTCAAACCTTAGAAATTCAATCTTATTGGGACTGTCAGCGTAATTTGTCAAATGGACTCTCAAGCCTTCGGCATAAAATTCATTTGCCTGTTCTGTTGCGGTGGGAATTCCAAAATGGTTTATTTTTCTCATCTTTTTTA
>CAYMXK010000454.1:0-3783 GCA_964393915.1 uncultured Prolixibacteraceae bacterium | reverse complement strand
TTCCCAGTGTATCGTGACGGTCGACACGCGAATCAAGCTCCTTCTTCGAATCGTTCAGATGCATGCCTTTCAGGTAGTTAAAGCCCACTACCTCATCAAATTCCTGAAATACCTTCACGAATCCTCCGGGCGAGACCAGATCATATCCGGCCGAATAGGCATGGGCGGTATCGATACACACTCCCACCCTGCTTTTGTCTTCCACGTGATCGATGATCCGGCGCAGGTGCTCAAAGCGGTAGCCCAGATTACTGCCCTGTCCGGCCGTGTTTTCTATGACAGCAATTACGCCTTTTGTTTTATCAAGTGCGATATTTACAGACTCAGCGATCAGGGAGAGTGATTCTTCCTCGGAAATTTGATTTAGATGCGCGCCAGGATGAAAATTCAGCCGGTCGAGGCCCAGAAGTTCGCAGCGTTGCATCTCATCGAGAAAGGCCTCGCGGGATTTCCTGAGTGCTTCTGGGTCAGGATTCCCGAGGTTGATCAGGTAACTGTCGTGGGGCAAAATCTGAAAAGGCTGAAAACCATATTTTTCACAATTGGCCCTGAAGGCCGATATGCTTTCAGCCGTAAGAGGTTTGGTCACCCACTGCCGCTGGTTTTTCGTAAACAGGGCAAAGGCTGTGGCCCCAATCTGATGTGCATTTACAGGGGCGTTCTCCACCCCACCCTGCGCGCTGACATGTGCTCCGATATACTTCATAGTTTCTGTAAATTTGATATCGCTAAGATACGATTTAGAATTATTTAAATAGTTTGCCCCACTATGCTGTTTGTAATATTTTGAATATTGGATCCGTTCTGATAAGTCGAAAAATAAAATATGCCCCTAAGGCACCAAGACACCAGGGAGAAACCGCAATGACGTTCAAATCTTAAGTGCAAAGACCACTATAGAGAAACCGCAATGAACCTTCAAATCATAATAGCAATGGGAGAAACCGCAATGAACACTAAAATCTTAACCGCAATGGACGCAAAGTTTTACGCAAAGGGCGCAAAATGTAATTTACTAATCTTCTGTTCCGCTTTTATTAAATGTATTTCTTTGCGTTCATTGCGGTTTTACCTTTGCGCCCATTGCGGTTAAATAATCTTGGTGAATGCATTGGTGGCAAAAAATGGCTTTTCGCTGCAGGCTTTGCTGTTAAATTATCTTGGTGAATTCTTGGTGAATTCTTGGTGCCTTGGTGCCTTGGTGGCGAAAAAAGACTTTTCGGAGTAGCCTCCATATTGAATCAGGAACGATTTTTGTAAAATTCCTCCATATTCAACAATTTATTACGTTTTACAAAAACGAAAATCTGTGATTCGTCGTAACAAAAAACAGGAGGATTAATTATGAAATACATTATATTGGTTTTACTGGTTCTGTCCGGTCTCCCTTCAACGGGACAGGAAACCATGCGGGAGAGGCGCAAAGCCCGGGAAAAAGAAAAAATCGAGGAAATCAACAAACTGATTGAAGCACGGGATTTGCGTTTCATCGCACAGTTTGCATACCCCATGGGCGGCAGCAGCATTCACCTGACATCAGAATACACCCTGGATATCATGCAGGATTCGGTAACAGCCTGGCTGCCCTTCTTTGGCAGGGCCTACCATGTGGATTACGGAAGTCATGACGGTGGGATAAAATTCAGTGAGAAATCCAATGTTTCCGAATGGGAAAAAGATAAAAAGGGTTTTCTTATCCAGATGGAGGTAAAGTCCCCGAAAGATGTTTACCGGCTCAACCTGTCGGTGGGTTCTACAGGTTATGCCTCTCTCGACGTCAGCTCCAACAACAGGCAGTCGATCCGCTTTTCGGGTATTGTCGTTAAGCGAAAAGCTGAAAAATAAGTGAGCAGCCATCCGTCCCGGCCATGAACAAACAGAAAACAGATTCGTTATCAATAAAATACAATTTATGTAACGATGCTGAAAAAATTACTACAGACCGACCGTTCCTTTACCACGCTTTTGATTCGCCTGATGGTGGGGGGTGTATTTCTCTCAGAGGGTATCCAGAAATTTCTCTTCCCGGCTATTCGGGGTGCCGGACGGTTTGAAAAAATCGGACTTCCTTCCCCTGACTTTCTCGGCAGTTTTGTCGGCACATTTGAAATTCTTTCCGGAGCATTTATCCTTTTAGGATTGTTTACCAGACTGGCTGCCCTTCCCACTCTTATTATCATGATGGTAGCCATTTACTCTACCAAAATCGATATCCTGGTCAGCCAGGGAATCTGGGAAATGCTTCATGCTGCGCGCACCGACTGGTCAATGCTTTTAGGCAGTATTTTTCTGATTATCAGGGGTGGCGGATATGCCTCAGTCGATAACCTGTTGAGCAGAAAATGATGGACAAGGGGAACCTTAAGGAGGTTGCCGGGGTATTCTTCAAGCTTGGCAGCATAGCGTTTGGCGGTCCGGCAGCCCACATCGCCATGATGGAGGACGAGGTGGTCAAGAAGCGCAAGTGGATGACCCATGAGCATTTCCTCGATCTGATCGGAGCCACCAACCTGATTCCTGGCCCCAACAGCACTGAAATGACCATGCATTGTGGCTATGAACGGGCCGGATGGAAGGGATTGATTGCAGCCGGCGCTGCCTTCATCCTTCCGGCTGTAACAATTACTGCCCTTTTCGCATGGCTTTATCAGCAGTATGGCCATCTTCCGGATGTTGAACCTTTTATATATGGAAGTAAGCCAGCCGTCATAGCCATTATCCTTTCTGCTGTCTATACTCTGGGTAAAAAGGCATTGAAAAACACCACCGTCGGGATACTGGGGACATTGACATTGCTGGTCTCCTTACTGGGAGTCAACGAGATAGCAGCTTTGTTCGGATGCGGGGCCGCAGGTGTCCTTATTTACCTTTTCCGGCAGAAAAGTACAACCACCAATGGCTTTTTCCCGCTTATGCTGATTCCGGTGGCAACGGGCATTTCCAGTCTGAAGATCTTTCTTACTTTCCTGAAGGTTGGTGCCTTGCTCTATGGCAGTGGCTATGTGCTGTTTGCCTTCCTCGATGCCGAGCTGGTGATGAATGGCCTGCTAACGCGCCAGGAGCTGATCGATGCCATTGCGGTGGGTCAGTTTACACCCGGACCGGTGCTTTCGACCGCTACATTTATTGGCTGGCAGATGGGTGGTGCATGGGGAGCCCTCGCCGCCACCGCAGGAATATTTCTGCCCTCCTTTGTTTTCGTTGCCATCCTCAACCCGGTAATTCCCAAACTGAGGAAATCAAAAATCATGGCTGCATTCCTCGATGCTATTAATATCGCAGCCGTAGCGGTTATTGTTTCGGTCACCATCTCAATGGGAAAGGAGACCCTTACCGACTGGCGGACAATAATCATAGCCCTTGCCAGCCTTGGGGTAACTTTTGGCCTGAAAAAAGTGAACAGTGCTTTTATCGTTTTAGGAGGGGCTGCCCTGGGATATTTGCTGTTTCTTATATAATCCATTACCTCCGGCAATCGGAAACCTGGTTGTTTTACAATTTATTCTTTCGTAAATTGTATAGTCAATTAATAAAAAATGGAGGAACAGAAAATGCAGACAAGTGATTCAAAAAAAACAAAAGTTGCAGGAAAAATGACCTTCAACTTTACTCAACAGGAGGCATTCGATGTTGGAGATGTTATTGGTCATACCATCTCTTTAAGAAAAGCAGCCGGGGTTAATAAAAGTACAGGCAGCCATGACTTTATGGATGGAGCAGAATCAGTTAACCTGTCGTTTGACGATCTTGTAAATGGCAGCGGCCCGCATCAGGGATATTCAA
>CAYMXK010000453.1:0-3795 GCA_964393915.1 uncultured Prolixibacteraceae bacterium | reverse complement strand
AGGAAACCGGCGATTTCAATGTCTTCTTTTGAATCGAATCTGTGGGGTATGGAAACCGGGTCGGTTTCAATAAAAGCCGGGTTGTTGTATTGAACCGCCTTTTCGTCGAGAAAGTCTTTTATATCGGCGAGGTTCATTCTTCGATAATGCCGTCCTTAATGTGGATGATCCTGTCGGAGCGTTCCGCGAAGGAATCGTCGTGTGTAACAATAATGAAGGTATGTCCGAAGTCGTTTCGAAGGGCAAAAAACAGATCGTGCAGGTCGTCCCTGTTATGTGAATCGAGGTTTCCTGAAGGCTCATCGGCCATAATGACCGAAGGTTGGTTAACCAGGGCGCGGGCAACGGCAACTCTTTGCTTTTCTCCTCCCGAAAGTTGGGAAGGCTTGTGGTGCATGCGGTCGGTCAATCCCAGGTAGCCAAGCAGTTCCCTGGCGCGGGTTTCAGCTTTTGCCCGCGCTGAACCCGCTATAAAAGCGGGGATACAAACATTTTCAATGGCAGTAAATTCAGGCAGCAAATGGTGAAACTGAAATACAAAACCCAGTTCTAGATTACGGAATGCAGCCAGCTTATTTTCAGGAAGGCCTGAAATTTTTCTGTCCCGGATGAATATTTCTCCGGAATCGGGCTGACTTAACGTACCCAGGATCTGCAGGAGGGTTGTTTTCCCTGCACCGCTGGCGCCAACAATGGAATATATCCTGCCTTGCGGTACTTCGAGGTTAATACCTTTCAGCACCTGAACCTGACCGAATGATTTCCGGATATTTTCCGCTTTTACCATGGTTGATGGGTATAAATGAGGCGCAAACCTATCTGGTTAAAAAATTAACAGGAAAATATGCACAGTATAAACCTAATCTTTAAATTCCTTGTCGATCTGGCTGGTTATTTCAGAACCCTCCTTATTTATATCGGAAGAAATTTGATTCAGGTCTTTTTTAATGTCGACAGTGCTTTCGTCGATCTCCCGCTTGATTTCATTGGTTGCCTTTTTAAACTCACGCAGTCCCTTGCCCAGTGTTTTGGCAATATCTGGTATGGCTTTCGAACCAAAGAAAAGAAGGGCAAGGAGCATCACAAGCACCAGTTCGCCACCGCTAATAAAAAGAGTATGATTAAGCATTTTCAGGAATATTTAAATCCAAAGAGTTCTACGTAAGTTGTTTGGCAACTTCAATTTCATGGAAAGCTTCCACGTGGTCGCCCACCTTGATATCGTTGAAGTTATCGATATTAAGACCACATTCGTAGCCGTTTTTAACTTCCCTGACATCTTCTTTGAAACGTTTCAGCGATCCCAGTGTTCCGGTATAGATAACGATACCTTCACGGATAACCCGTACCCGGCTGTTGCGGTTGATTTTTCCATCGCGGACGATACATCCGGCCACAGTACCGACTTTGGTAATCTTGAAGGATTCGAGTACTTCGGCGGTACCCAGGATTTCTTCCTTAATTTCGGGAGACAGCATACCCTGCATAGCCGCTTTTATTTCGTTGATAGCGTCGTAAATAATGGAGTAGAGCCTGATGTCGATCTGTTCTTTCTCAGCCAGTTTGCGTGCATTAACTGACGGCCGTACCTGGAATCCTACTACAATAGCTTCGGATGCAGACGCGAGCATGATATCCGATTCTGATATCTGGCCTACAGCCTTGTGGATAACGTTTATCTGGATCTCTTCGGTAGAGAGTTTGATCAGGGAATCTGAGAGTGCCTCTACAGATCCGTCGACGTCTCCTTTTACGATGAGGTTCAATTCCTGGAAGTTACCGATGGCAATACGCCGGCCGATTTCATCGAGGGTAATATGTTTCTGGGTGCGCAGTCCCTGTTCGCGTGCAAGTTGTTCGCGTTTGTTCGCAATTTGTCGGGCTTCACGCTCATTCTCAAATACATGGAATTTATCACCTGCCTGCGGGGCACCATCAAGACCGAGGATAGTGGCTGGTGCTGCCGGACCAGCTTTATCAATCCTAGTATTGCGTTCGTTGAACATCGCTTTGACGTGGCCATAATTCTGACCGGCCAAAACAATATCACCCATTTTGAGAGTTCCGGATTGTACGAGTACCGTCGCCACATACCCGCGTCCCCTGTCAAGGGTTGACTCGATGATGGTACCTGAGGCTCTTTTATCAGGATTTGCTTTCAGATCGAGCATTTCGGCTTCGAGCAATACTTTTTCGAGAAGCTCGGTTACATATAACCCCTGTTTGGCAGATATATCCTGTGACTGGTATTTGCCACCCCATTCTTCGACAAGGTAATTCATGTTTGCCAGCGACTCTTTGATTTTCTCCGGATTGGCATTGGGTTTATCCACTTTATTGATGGCAAAGACAATGGGTACTCCGGCGGCAGAGGCGTGGTTGATGGCTTCGATCGTCTGCGGCATGACGTTGTCGTCGGCAGCTACAATAATGATGGCAATGTCGGTTACCTGAGCACCACGGGCGCGCATGGCGGTAAATGCCTCATGGCCCGGAGTATCCAGGAAGGTAATCCTTCGTCCATCCGGAAGTTTTACATTGTAGGCACCAATATGCTGCGTAATGCCTCCTGCCTCACCGGCAATCACGTTTGTACTTCGGATATGGTCAAGCAACGATGTTTTTCCGTGGTCGACGTGTCCCATTACGGTTACGATGGGGGGACGGGGCTTCAGTTCTTCAGCTGTATCCGGTTCCTCCTCGATAGCTTCCTGTATTTCGACACTTACAAATTCAACTTTGTATCCAAATTCATCGGCTACGAGCGACATGGTTTCAGCGTCGAGGCGTTGGTTGATTGAAACAAACAGGCCAAGGCTCATACAGGTTGAAATGATCTGGGTAACCGGAACACTCATCATGGTTGCCAGTTCATTTACGGAAACAAATTCAGTAATTTTCAGGATATTTTTTTCCTGGTCTTTTATTTCGGCTTCTGCAGCAGCTCTTTCGCTCTGAATAGCCCGCTTTTCGCGCCGGTATTTGGCTCCCTTGGATTTGCCTCCCTTACTGGTTAAACGTGCAAGGGTATCTTTAATTTGCTTGGTAACATCTTCTTCGTTGACCTCTTTCTTGAGTAATTTCTTCTTTTTGGCCGGCTTTTTAGGGTCTTCCAGTTTTTTACGCTCTTCCGGAGGTTTCGCAGTCAGGTTGACTTTTTCAGTTTCCTTATGTATGCGCTTGCGGCGTTTTTTCTTTTTAGCCCTGTCTCGATCTTCTTCTGAGACTTTTTTATCAGGGAGTTCTATTTTTCCAAGGATTGTAGGTCCGGCGAGTTTTTCGACCTGGGTCTTCATCATCTCCGGCTTGACGGATACCTGTTCCTCCTGTTCTTTAGCAGGTTCTTCTTTCGAAGCTTCGGTCAGGGTTTTTTTCCTTGAATCTTTTTCCTTCTGATTTCTCTGTTTTCTCTCTTTGTCACGCTCTTCCCTTGATTTTTTGGTGGGCCTTGTTTTCGAGTTGATCTGACCGAGGTCGATCCTGCCTACAACTTTAAGCTCATCCATTTTTGGGATGTCGGTCTTAATGTAATTCTGAACTTCTGCTACAACCACTGGTTCTTTTTCTTCAGTTTTAGGTTTTTTTATCTCTTCTGTCTCTTTTGCTTCAATCACTTCTTTCTTTTCAGCGGCTATTGGTTCCGGGGCAGGTTCCTGCGGGGTGACAACAACAACTTTTGGTTCGGCTGGTTTTTCTTCCGGTATTTCGACCGGTGGGGTTTCTTTTATGGGTTTTTCTGGTTCCGGTTCTGATTCCGGTTTTGGTTCAGGTTTTGATACTGGCATTGACTGCGGG
>CAYMXK010000452.1:0-3798 GCA_964393915.1 uncultured Prolixibacteraceae bacterium | reverse complement strand
CCATTTTCTCCCTGGGCAAGAATCGGAACCCAGTTCCATGGATAGGTAGCTGCGGCAATCCAGGCTTCAAAAGTAAAGGTTCCGTCAAGTTTAGGTACCAAATCCGCTTTCCGTTTTATGGAGGTTGAAAAACCATCCAGCTTCAGTGCTTTCCCAAAGATACCGGCTGTCAGGCTGAAATTACCCTGAACGGAGTCCTGGGTATTCGAAACCCGATCGGCAAGGCCCCTCGCCCGGACGGAGTCAAAATTCCACCAGGCGACCGGTTTTGGGGTACTTTGGGTATGACCAGCATGAAATATGAAGGTCAGAAAAATTACGGCACACGATTTTAACAAGTTCATCATTTTCATCTCATTATGTTGTTAGTTTTTAAAGCTAATTATCTAATTTCTAACCCTGCCCCTCATTCTCACGAAGTTTTTGGGTAGCAGAAATGAACATCCACCCCGAGGTATAAAGTACAACGCATAAGACCACCCATTTGAGAATTTCCAATGGGAGGGATTTGACCACATAGGCGGCCAGAAACACGGCAACCGAACCGGCCATGGTAAGCGAAATGGCAACTTTCCGGTCATAGGCTTTTTGTTTGACAAATTCTGCACCGCCTGCTGCCATCAGCATGGCCGTTGCCGTCATCATGATAGGAAAGGCAGTGAGCGGATGCATTCCAAGGGCATAGACCATCGCCATGCAAGGGGCGTAAAATCCTACTCCGATAGTTTGCAGGGCACCAAAAACAAAACTCATTCCGACAATAAGGGCCAACTTCCACCCTGTCAGTCCGATGGCTTCTCCTCCGGCAGGCATCCAGTTTAAGAAACCCGCTATCATGATCAGGCCTACCACCAACAGGCCAAAACCCAATCCGGTCTGAATCCTGCGGCGCGACATCCTGGAAACGATGCCCGCTCCCAGCAATGCACCCAGGGGAGCTGCTGTAGACATGGAGACTAAGGTGACAGGGTCCACCTCCACGACGGTCATAAATATAAAAGCCTGTAATACAGTTGGTATCGTATTTCCCACGTTCATTGTTCCGGGAATCAGACGGTCATCGACCAACTTAAAGAACTTGAAGATAGCGGTTTGCTGTGCAAAACTACCGATCCCCAGAGTGTCGAAGAAGTTGGTAATGAATCCCGTTCCCAAAAGGCCGGCCCATGGCTTCCCTGAAAACGTTTTTTTATTTCGAAGCACATCTGCAATATAGTAAGACCCAAACATGCTTGTCATTAGCCCCAGAACGATTTTTAGAATGATGCTCATAGTTCAGCTAAGTGATTCAAAATTATGGTAGTATCCGTTTTAAGTAAGCCTTCTCAAGTTCCACTTCAGGAGCAAATTTATCCGATTTTACGTAATTCAGCATGCTGTAATACAACTGCCTTGCTTCCGGTTTATCCTGATGGTTCAACAGGTCAATGGCACAAATCAGAGCGCTTCCTTTTCCGTATTTCGTTTCGAAAATCATTCCCAGCTTATGGTTACGGGCAAAATTGTCGATGGTTTGTACCATTGGTTTGTAGTCTGCCGGTGTTTCATCAAGAATGATAGGTTTACAGTTTTTCACCAGGTGCCACCATTGCCAGTTGCTGTGGAACTCTGTTGGAAAATGGGCGAATAGCGGTGAAGCCGGATCGCAGATAAACCCAAGGGAACCGGGTGCAGGCTCAATACCGCGGTTAATTGCCGCGCGGGCAAACATGGGATAGCACCAGAAATCGGTTTGAAAGGCTCCCTGTATGCTATGGGTGAGTTTGTCGTGTTCCGGAACTATTATTGCCCTGCCCCCACTTTCAAGATGGGAAATTGTTTTTGAATCCAGTCTTCCGGAAACCATCACGCCGTCGGGAATGGTTGTATCCACCTGTTTGGGGTAAACCCACAAATCATAGCTGTTTTTGTACTTTGTACCTTCAATTTCAATTTCAATCCTCAATTTTTCCGCCTCTTCAATCCTGTCTAAGGAGAATGCTATTTCTCCAATATCCACAACTCCCCCACTTGCAATATCTCTATCATTAAATATACCTTCGGCCAGAATTCCTTCTTTGCTGTTTTGTAATTTCCATCTGACTCTGGCTTTCTGAAAATCGGCTTTCCCATAATGGGCAATTTCAATACTTCCGCTAAATTGCTCATCATTGGTCCATGTATATTTCTTCATTTTCAGCAAGGGCACCACTTCGTTGCAGAACTGGCTCCACTCTTCGGGCGTTATGAGCCCCTTGGGCTCCATAAAGGCATTCAGGATTCCCACCAATGCAGTGCCCTGACCGGGAAAATCCTGGATGTCGAGCAACTGAAACCCTGCAAAGTCCGGAGTTCTCAGGGCTGCTTCAATATCCTCCCGGTAACAGATTACGGCCAGTTTCCCCGAGGCTTTCACGAAATCATCGGCCTGGTCGAGCAGATTTGCATTTCTAAATCTTTCCCTGAAGATCTCGTAGTTCCTGGCACGAGTAACGCCGGTAAACTTCTGTATCTCATTAAAATCGGGCGAAACCTGGAACTGACCGGTTTCATGGCCGATGACAGGGGCATTAACTGATGCAAGCGACTTTGAAAAATCAAACAAGGTGGAAGGTGGATGGTTTTCAATATGGCCTTTTGCAAAATCACCATGAAAAAAGGAACCGCGAACCGGCAAATCAAATGCCGTTTTACCTGTCACCCAAAAATCATCACCCTCAGCGAAACTTAACTCCCAGTGCATATTGTTGCTTCCCTGCGCATAGAGCCTCCTCGGATCCGTCTTTTTGAAGCCTGCCACCAGGTTATACATGGCTTCATTCCTGCCCAGCTCATTACCAAGCGTAAACATGACAAAGGAAGGATGATTGCCAAAATATTGAAAAATCAATTCGCCTTCACGCTTCAGATAGTCCTTTAAAGACATATTTATCATTCCTGCATCTACCTGCAGGTAATCAGCATTGTACAATTTCATGGCAGCCTCATCCTCCATGCTTTTGCTCTCCATCCCGCTCCGTTTGTTCGGAAGTTCAGGCTGCAGGTAAACGCCCACCATGTCAGCCGCCATTAACGCCTCTTTTGGCGGGAACCACGAATGAAAACGCCAGTGGTTGATGCCGTATGATTTCAGTTGTTTGAACAAATCCACCCACGATTGGCTGTCCATTGGCGGATAGCCTGTGATCGGGTAATTGGCACAGTCGAGCCTCCCCCGTAGAAACACCCTCTTGCCGTTATTGGTCAGATATTTTCCTTCCCGCCTGAATTCACGCATCCCGAAATCAACCTGCTCTGAACTGGTGTATTTCGCATTCCCGCCACGTGTGGTTAAAGTCATTTCCAGCTTGATCAATGCTGGGTCAAATTCATCCCATAAAGGAGCTTGTTTATCAAAACTGTAGGTGAATTCAACCACCCCTTCTTCTCCAATCCCTGATATTTTCTCTTTGTGGCCCTTAAATTTCACAGGAGTTTCAACGTTCCAGGTTGTGGCATTCACCTGTAATTCACCTGTAACCTCATTACCTGTAATATTCACGATTTTAACAACCACTTTTGCAAGGTTGTTTTTCACATCCGGATAGACCTGCACATCTTCAATCCAAACCGGATCTGTAGCCTGAAGTTCAATCTTCCCTACAATTCCGTTCCAGTTGGTCTGCGTTCGTTCATCCACTGCGTGGGAGGGCCCCACCGGCGGAAGCTTCGCATTGTCAACCAGTATGGTGATGGTGTGCTTGCCCGGTTTTATTGCTTTCGATAAATCAAAATACTGGGGCGCACTCAACGTATTTTCGTAGCCGCAATTCACACCGT
>CAYMXK010000451.1:0-3816 GCA_964393915.1 uncultured Prolixibacteraceae bacterium | reverse complement strand
TGATTCATGCCGGGGAGCGACAGGCCCTTGGCCTTTTCCTTCCACCGGTAGCCGAAACCCAGCTGAAAAATCTGCATATCAAAATAGTTGACCCTTTTCAGATAGTTGTAGGAGAGGGAGAACCGGGTAGAGGGGATAAAGATACTGTTTCTGATGCCGGCATCAAAGGGGACAATCAGTTGGGGAAAAGTGATTTCGAGCTGTGGATTAAAGGAATAAGAGTATAGATTTTCGGATTTTCCGCTCAGTTGAGCTTCGTATGATCCCCCCAGGTTAAGGTTTAACAATTCCGAACCTCTGAATGTATTCCTGTTCAGGAGACTTGCGTTTATCCTCGGACCGGCAAAGTTGTTCGATTTTGAAACAATATCCATTTCTGCCCTGAAGGTTCTGAGGGGCATGGTGGTCATTAATATGTCCACATCCAGCAATCCGGCAGCGGTGGAATCGCTGTCGGCAAATTTCACCTGCACAAATTTGAAATTACCCATTGACATCAGCCGGTTAAGCGTAATGTTGTGGTTCTGTCTTGAATATACCTCGCCTTTCCGAAGATAAACCGATCTTAAGATTGCCCGTGGCCTGATACGCTGATCTGATTCTAAGCCCCGAAACACGTAATTGCGATATTGCAGGGTATCTTTGTTTTTTTTTGAAAATTCCTCATTTAAATTGTAATCCTGATCAATATAAACATTATTAACGCTGTAAACGGTTACTGCGTTATCAGGAATGCTGTCCTTCAGTGTCAGTTGCAATGACACTATATGATCGGCGGTTGATGTATCGGCTTTAAAAAGCAAATAGTCGGGATTGAAATAGAAATACCCTTTATTTTTCAGCACCGCATCGATCCGGTCTCTTTCGGTACGCAATATATCCAGATTGTAGTCTTTGCCAGGTTTTATAAGGGTTTTTTCTTTTTCAGAAATTATCGCCTTGTATAAACTGTCATCAGCGATTGCATAGGTCAGTTCGCCAAACGTATAAGGTTTGTGGATATGGCTGGTGTAGATTACTTTGGCCGTATGTTCCTTTTCAACCACCTCGAAATCGGTAAGTCCATTGAATATGCCAAAATTAAACAGCCGGGCATCCATGATTGCGGCAGTAACTCCGGGTTTAACACTGCTTAGGTATACCGGGGCTTTACCCCTTTTTCTGAGCCATTTCTCCAGCCAGGATTTAGGGTTGTCACCTGTAACCAGATACAACCACACCCGTGGGCGCATTCCCAGAAAACTCTTATTCGGCAAGGGACGAATGGCCTCTTCAGCAACGTTCTCAATAAACCGGTTTTTCTTTCTTTTGAGATTTTCGTTGTCTTCCAGTTTGACATCAGCGCCGGTATAAAGCTTTTCGCCGGGGGGCAAATGCTTTATGCCGCTACAGGCCGCCAAAAGCAGACTTGCAAAAATAATGATGTGGATATTTCGGACAAGTCGTGTCATGGCTGTTCTTTAATTTTGATTGAATCAGATTCATTTCGTGGTCTCCTGAAAAAATTCTTCCACCGGTTGAAATCGCGGACATAAACGAATCCTATACCAGTTTCGACCAATTGGCCTTCGATAGCCCCTTCGTACTGATTATGCCTGAACGCTTTTAGCCGGTAACGGCCATCTTTTGTTATCCTGTATTCTATCTGTACATCGCTTGCAATATCGGTTGCCTGATTTTGCCTGGCCCTTTCCCCTTCAACATCTATGGAGCCTCCCAACTGAACCGATAGCCGTTCATCAAAAAGTTGCTTCTTAACCCCAATCTCCACCTGCGTCCGCCCTTCTGCCTGGCCTGACTGATAATCTTCATGCGATTGAATATCAAAATTTACATCAACTCCGGGTAACACTTTCGAAGTCAATTGATTCAACTGGGCGGATAAAAATTTCCCTACGGTGGAGCGAACCAGGGTTGATGTACCGCCCGATGCGGTGTGCAATGGATTTTCCTGGATAAACCGGCCAAGGACCAATAGGGCAAAGACCTGTTTATTCAAGGCCGATGGATCTTCGTTTAATAGCGTAAGTTTTTGGTTTACAGCGCCCCCAAGAATTCCTTTTTCATCAGGTGGTAATTGAATTTCGAAACTGATAACAGGTTGCAGAATTTCGCCCCTTAGTTTCAACAGCACCCAGAAAGGGTATTGCTGCTTATAACCCCCACTTTCAGTCGCAGTCAGTCCCGACATCTGAAAAGCAACCAGATCGTATGGTGCAGCCCTTACAGCGTACCTCGCGTTGATAGATATGTCGGCATCCAGGGGATCACCATTCCAGGTGATGGTACTCCCTGGTAGAATATCAAATTTCCGTTTAGCGATCGATTCGAGCGAAACCAAATAACTGCCTTCATCCAGGTTATAGGCTCCGGTAAGGCTCATTTTACCGCTTCTGTCGATCGAAAAACTTAACGCAGCTTCGCCTCTTACCACCAATGAATCAGTGGAAGATGGATCCATTAAAAGCCTCAGAGTTGCCTGTTTGTCAATTTCAATAATGGCAGACAGGTCGAATCCCTTAAATGTCGTTGCTTGCACTTCAGGTTTTATGTCGCGGTAAAAAATCGGGCTCATGGTTTCTGGGGTATTAAATTCAACTACATCTTCACCCTTGTCGGTAGTAAGCCTCTCTTCGGGGACAACAAATGTGAAATTAGATCCCCGCTTAATCCGCACACTTCCGCTGACTACCGGCAGCGCCATCGGCCCGCTGATATTGATCCTGCTGTCGAGGATCATGCGGCCGTAGGTGTATTCATTGTCCCTCGCGGTGGTGTTGAGCAATAAAAAGTCGGTGGCATTTACCTGCAAGGCAAAAATGAAATCGCTCAGTTTTTTCATCTGAATTGAGCCATCGATGGTTGCCTTATTCTGATCTGTATCGTAAAATGTAAACGAACTAAAATAGATTCCCCCCGGCTTAAACTGAATGGTTTCATTTCTGAGGTGCAGACGGTTATTCAATGCGGCAGGCTTTACGAATACGTCATTAAATACCAGGGTTCCGGTAATATCAGGAGCGGTTGCCACGCCCTGAATGGTTAAATCACCCGACAATGTTCCGGCAGATTCGGAAATTTGTCCCATTGAAAATGCCTCGATGGTCTTCATTGAGAGCGACTGAACGGCAGTTTTTACACTTATTGTGTTATCGCCATCCCTGGCCATAAAATAACCAGCAGCGGTGAGGTTGTTATCGGGTCCCGACAAATTCACTTCAATGTCAAATCTTCCTGTTTCCGGATTGGTTGCTTTTATGGTTACATCACCCACCGGTACCTCCCTTACCAAAAGGTTGCTGATTTTTGCATCGGCAACTATGCCATAGGTATCGTTTACCCTCTTGATCAAGGCATTTCCATCAACCCTTCCTTTCACAAAATTTGTATCTTTTTCGATGATCCGGGAGATATCATCCAGCTTGAAATTCTTTAGTTCAATATTCAGGTCATCATTGAACTGCTGGTTAACAGAAGCTATTTTTATTTGGCTTACTGCACTGTTAATAAATAGGTTATGGATTAAAAAACCTTCGTCGCCGAATTCAATATAGTTTTCAGGGTCCATATTCCAGCGATTATACATCAGGAAGAAATTCTCAGGATTGAAAGCCAACTTGTAGTTGCCTTCCTCCCTGGTTAATTGCGAGCGGATTACAAACTTTTTTCTTTGATCATCATCAATTGACGAAAGTCCTGTAAGAAGGGTATTGTCTGCCAGTTTGCCATCAATAAGGAAGTTATCCAATTTTACCTGGTCATTTGACACAGCCTTACTCGACACCGAATAATTGATTTCAGAAGCATCAGACTTAA
>CAYMXK010000450.1:0-3819 GCA_964393915.1 uncultured Prolixibacteraceae bacterium | reverse complement strand
TTCAGGCAGGAAATTGTAACTGTCGGGAGCAGCATTTGCCGGCAATTCAATACCAGCCGCTGCAGTCAGGGTAGCCATGAAATCTATTTGTGAAATGAGCTTGCCGGAAACCGATCCTTCCTCAACCTGCCCGGGCCATTTAATGATTAGTGGTACACGATGGCCACCTTCCCAAACATCACGTTTCAGCCCGCGAAATTCACCCATGCTGTAATGGCCATATTTCCGGGCCCGCTCAAAGGCATAGTGCTCAGGGCCATTGTCGGAACTGAAAATAACGATCGTGTTGTCTTCGAATCCTTTCTCCTTCAGCGCATTAAGAATCTGTCCGGTCACCCAGTCTGTCTGATAAAGAAAATCCCCGTATCCTCCGGCATCAGATGTACCGATAAATTCATCATTCGGAATAATTGGAGCATGCGGAGAGGGAAAAGAAAAGTAGAGAAAGAAGGGTTGATTCCTGCTTCGGTTGTTTACCCACTCAATGGCTTTTTCAGTAAGCTCAGGCAAAACTTCATAGGGATCCCAGCCCTTAACCTTCGGCCCTGGCCGAAACTCCCAGTTTCCCTCTTTTGTTTCAAATCCGATACTATTGATGTCCATTATTTCCGTGGGCGCTTCAATAATCCTGTCATTTTCAACCCAGGCATAGGGCGGAAAATTGATGGTGCCATCACCGAAGTAGTAATCAAAGCCACGGTCCAGTGGCCCGCCGGAAACGGGTTGGGTCCAGTCAATATCATCGGGACCATAGAACTTTGTCGAGCGCCCCCACTGCACTACTTCACCGGAAGGTTCGTTCTTAAATTTCCAATCCCATCCCAAATGCCATTTTCCGATGCACGCCGTAGTGTAGCCATTTTCGCTCAGAACCGCTGGCAGGGTTATATCTGATTCGTTGAAGAAGGGTTTGCCGAATGAATTAACGATACCATGCTGTCTTCTCCAATGATACATTCCGGTGAGCAATGCAAAGCGACTCGGCGAGCATACCCCTGATGAGCTGTGCGCATCAGTGAAAAGCATACCTTCAGAGGCAAGCTGGTCAAGATGTGGTGTCGGAATTTTTGATTCAGGGTTCAGGCAATTCAGGTCACCATACCCCATGTCATCAGCGTAAAAAATCACAATGTTGGGAAGTTCAGATTTCTGGTCTTTACATGCAAAAAGTTGTGATGCCAGAAGAAAGAGCATGAAGATAATTTTGAAATTAGCCATAGAAAAGGATTTTGAAATATAATGTTTTGAAGATAATTCTCAACTATAAAGGAAACGGTTAGCTTCCTTTTATGGGCATATGCCTTTATCTGTTTTTTTAGCAAGCTATTATGCAGGCTAATCGTTATTTTTTCCATTGTACTGCCAATATTCCGATTTTGATACCAAAATTAACATATTCAGCAAAAGTACAAAACCTGAACCGATTTTATATCCCGGTTTTTTTTCATTTACAAGGCATGCCATCCTCCAACCGGCGAATTAAGCCGTACCAACGTCATAAATTACATGCTGAATTAAAAAATACAAATCACTATTGTATAGTTGCACAATAGTTGCTGTAACACTATTGTATTTTATCATGAAAGAGTAATTATCCAATATCTTAAAGAATGTACAACATCTCCGATTTTACTATCATCACTTAGCTATGGCAGTGCCGAAGAGGGTATGATGCAGATTAAGAGCAGTAAAAATTGCGTTTGAGTTGATGGAGAGTTTGGTGAATTGCATAAATCAGGGAATACAGAATGTTTGACACTAAAATACAATATTGTTTGTTACTAATGGACATTAGGAAATATTCTATTTTAACAAACAGGGGGAATGTGATTTTGTGGTAATGAACAAAGGCAGGGCTATAAAATGTGTGCAGGTATGCTGGGAGGTTGACGACATGAATATGAAAAGGGAAATTCACGGGTTAAAAAGCGCACTTGACTTTTTCGGCCTGAAGGATGGGGTGATTGTCACCCACGACCAAAGTGACCTGTTCGAGTTAGATGGCACCATGATAAAAGTGATGCCCGTCTGGGAATACATACAGAAGATCAATAACAAATAGAAGCCATAACGGCTGTAATAAAGGCATTTAAAATAAAATACAGGATTTCTAAAACACAGGAAGAAGAAAGCCCTTACGACCCTGAGTTTGTGGCCAGGATAAAACAAGGTGAAAAAGATCAAAATAGCGGGAAAGGCATTAAAATGACATGTATGGGGAGACACCGGTTAAAGGCCCGCGCAAGCGCCTGGGGTCGTAATGGTTGTGCTGACAGGATTTGCCCATTTCGATAATAGTTGAATGATTAAGTCTGTCAAAATGAAGAAATATTACTCAATAAGTAAGAATAAACTGTATTTTTGCATATAATAAGGACATAATCGAATAGAATCTTAAATATATGAGATGAAAGCAATAAATATAATAGCATATACAGAAGATCAATCACAAATAGAAGCCATAACGGCTGTAATCAAGGCATTTAAAATTAAGTACAGGATTTCTAAAGCCCAGGAAGTAGAAAGCCCTTACGACCCTGAGTTTGTGGCCAGGATAAAACAAGGTGAAAAAGATTTAAATAGCGGGAAAGGCATTAAAATGACATTGGCCGAACTGGAAAACCTATAATCTCCTGACTCTAATCTCTTTGAAATATACTTTATCGTTGTGGTCTGTCAGTAAAATATGCCCGCTTTCCAACTCGCCGTAATTTATGTCGTTCTTGAATTTGGTTTCTGCTTTCCTTTTCAGAAAATCCTTACTGCCGCGTTTGTACTTTACTACCCTGACACCGTTCAGCCAATGCTCTACCCTGCCGTTTTTGGCTATTATGCGACCGGTATTCCATTGCCCCGGTGGGAGCAGTTTTTTGTTTTCCGGAGCATAAAGCAGGTAGACCGATGCTGTTGAACTGAGACCGTTCGGATCGTCTTTTATATGGATGTGATTGTAATCATCAATAATTTGATATTCAGGACCGTTTATCATTGTACTTCCGGTTTCCTGATTCACAATTGTACCCACAAAATACTTTATTCCACTGTTGGCATTTTCTGTCAGGTTAAATTGAAAAACCAGTTCAAAATCACTGTATGTCTCTTTCGTTATAATATCTCCTCCCCCCTTCTCAGCCAGAAACAGCTGGCCATTCTCAATTTTCCATCCCTGTTGGGGAAATCCGTCTTCCGTTTTCCCTCTCCATTTGTCAACGCCGGTTCCGTCAAATAAAATCTCCCAGTTATTTGACTGACCTTTTCTGTTTGTATTTTCAACCTGTCCAACAGATGAATCGGTTGGTGTAAATGCAAACAGGATCAAAGCGAATAATAAACTCAATACACTCGTTTTCATCTCATTTTAATTATTAGTTTTTATAAGGTATTCGATGTAACTCCCATGAAAATTATAATATTGCTTGTGTGTGAATTTAGATTATTCATGGTCGTTTCATCTTAAACTTCTTTTGGTAAAACATAGGGTTTTCTGTAATCTTTGGTAAACATCTGGTTTGCTTCCTTATCATTCAGCACGGTAAAAGTTTTCGGATCAATATCCAGAGTGCGGCCCAACCGGTATGAAATATTGGCCAGGTGAATGAGCGCACAGGAATAAAAGCCTTCTTCGATGGGCGCAGTCAGCATTGCCGGATCGTTTGCCCGTATGGCATCGACAAAATTCTGGTAATGATTGCCCTGTCCTTTTCCCGATTCGCCGGGTCCCCGTTCTTTTCCCATAAAGGTTTGCCAGCCATCCACATCTTTCAGCATGTATCCTTTTGAGCCGTAGAAAATATTCCCCACCACATTAACGGAACTTGT